>CAYYGB010000114.1:0-3790 GCA_964471285.1 uncultured Candidatus Thioglobus sp. | reverse complement strand
GCCATTGACTTTTTCTTTGTAATTTATTTTTTCTAAAAATCCACTCAAAGCATCGCCTTTTGCTTTGGCGATTAATCCCGTTTTGCCAGCTACCCAAGCGCCATTAAAACGTAAATCTTGCTCACCAACACCAACGCCTTCTAGTGCTAAATCGCTGATCTTTAATATATTGTCTTTTGATTCTAGCTTAGTACTAAAGTTCGGAATTATTTGCTCATCAATAAACACGCCGTGAGCACTTAAATACATACTTGGAAAATCATTAGGCTCAATATTCCAATCACCTTTAATACTGTCAAAGGTTGTAGCCTGAAGACCCAAAATTCTCACACTTGGAAGGTCATCACTCAGCCCAATTTCTATATTTGTTTTAAGAGTTTCAGATTCCACTCTAGCACGCCAAGATTGGTCTAATCGTCTTGTTAAGTAAAGCTCAAAATCACTATCATTGTTGATCAACTCTACCGCAAAAGAGGCTTCTTTATCGTCGTGCCTATTGTTAGGATTGATGCGAATATCAAAAGGCATGTTGCGTATTTTTCCTACGCCATTAGCGCTAATATTGTCATCATGAAAGGCAATGGTAGAATTATAATTCTCAACAACCACAGCGCCATCAAGTGTTGTAAGCTGATTATCTGTAATGGATAGATCAATGTCTAAGGTTGAAGCCCGGTTATCCAATGGAATAATCAAATCAAGTTCACCAGTAAGCGGGCCTTTTAATGTGAATTGTTTAACCACATCTTTAACGGTACTACCCGAAGGTGCCTTTGCTAAAAAGGCAGTCAAGGCTTCACTATCGGTGTTGATTTTTCCAACCATTGACACATCTAAATTAGCTTGGTTCATATCAGGAATACCAAGGGTAATTTGTTTTAACGGCAGGTCATAGAGTGTTGTACTATTAACCAATACATTGATAGACTTACCATTGGTGCTAATGTTGGCATCCAAATGTTGGAGCGCTTGCCAGTCAGCATTAAAGATCAGTTCTGAGTCCGTTAAATGTGCAACTAGATTAGCTTTAATAGGTAAATCTTGCGAGATATTTTTAACCGCATTCAGCTTAATATCTTGCAATAATCCTGATTTAAATCCACGCTTCATCCACTGATTAGTAGACTCACCAATAAGCATTGATGGCAAATATTCATCAAGCTGTATGGCTTTTATTTGATCAATAAAGCCTGAAAATTCAACATAATCATCATCATTCTGACGATAAATCTTAAGATTTGAAAGTAAAGAAATTTCATCATTACTAAGCACGATAGGTAGCGTTAAAAAACCGTCGCGATCCAATTGCTCCACGGATAGCGTGATCATTAAATCAAATTTTTGATCATTCATCACCTGATTAGAAATACGCATCAACAGCTGACCTTCGTTACGACCAATGCTTAAAGGTGCTATCTCAATCGGTTGCTCACCCTGAATAAGTGTTTTCTCAATACTTAGCGATTCAAAAAAACTAACCATTTCCAGCGTTTCTAATGACAATAGATGCTTAAGCTCATTAAATGAAAAACTAGCGCCATCAGATTGTTGATTGGTACTTAATGTGAGCGTATCAATATAAACTTGGTTAGGGCGATATACATCTTCTAAGAAGTTTGATAGCTTAATGCGCCAATGTAGGCCTTGGATTTTGGCTAGATTTTGTTTGGAAATTTGATTATTAAACGTCAACTCATCAACATTTAAAGTAACGCCCTCCCAATCAAGCTCAAAACTGACGACTGATAATTCAGCCTCAAGCCCTGTTATTTCGCTCAATTCGGACTCAATCGGGGCTTTTAGAAAGCCTGGAAATACGACAAAGAATCCAACAATCAGGATCAATAAAACAGAAAAAATAGCACTCAACCAAGTGCTTACTTTTAATACTTTAACGCCATTTGATAGTGTTCTCTTAATCATTCTGATATAATTCTGCTCTTTGATAATTATAACTTACTAACCAAGGAAATCATCATGTACTTTAAAAACTCAGTTGCAGCAATTATCATTATTTTTGCCATCATTATCGGCACTAAAGCATTCTTTAGCGATCTTGTGCACGTTGGCTACAACGACAACTTAACCGTTGTAGAGCGCATTAAGCCTTTAGGTCAAGTTTACTTAGAAGGCGATATTGACGTTAATGCCGTTAAAGCTCCTGTTAAAACAGCCGCTAAAGCACGAAGTGGTGAAGAAGTTTATACTGCTGTTTGTGCAAGTTGTCATAGTGTTGGTGTTATGGGTGCCCCTAAATTTGCCAACAAAGCAGACTGGGCGCCAAGAGTTAAACGTGGCATTAGCGATCTTGTAAAAGTTGCTATTTCAGGTGTTGGCGCTATGCCACCTAAAGGTACTTGTATGGATTGTTCTGATAGTGAAATTAAAGCAGCCATCGAACATATGATCAAATAAAAAATAGTGTGTTTCCCTAACTATTTACCTCGTAGTTAGGCGAGTATTTTTTATTTTCTGTAAGGCGCTTAAGATTTTTTATCGAAGGGAGTTTGGCTATAACTAAACGACCAAGTAAAAAATCTTAAGCAACAAAATAGAAAAAGAAAAAGAAAAGACAATGCCTAGGCATCTATAAAGATTCCTAGGCTTTTATCTTTCTTGACTTGGTCAAAATCAAACACTCGCCCGTTCATGGCAATATAGACGCCAGGTTCTTTAAGCTGGACAGCACTCAAAGCTACGCCCAAATTAAACAAGGCATCAGAGTTATCAACCGAGTAAGGAATCATTGATCCGAATAAAACGATCGTTTTATCTTTAATTTTTTCAGCTAAGAATTTCGCCGTTTGCACCATGGTATCAGTGCCGTGAGTGATTAGAATATGTTGCTCATCACAAGACAGGCATTTATCCAAAATAAATCCTCGATCAGAATCTACCATCTCCAAAGAATCTTTCAAAAACAACACCTCAGACAATGTATCTGCCATGCAGCGTCCACGATTAAACATATCTACCATATGAGTTTCAGTAAACGATAATTCACCTGTTAGCTCTTTGTAGGCTTTGTCAATCGTGCCGCCAGTAATTAAAACTTTAATTTTCATGCGCCAATCATACCTTGTATTTTTATTAAGATTTTTCCTGATTAAGTTTCACCTGTTTGAACTTTTAGTTAATGAATCTAATTAAAGTTCAACATTGAACTATAATTCCATCATTTTGTTTTCAAGATATCTAAATTGCCCTATCTAATCATAAATCTTAAAGCTTTTTTAATCGGCCTTTCAGCCTACATACTTTTAGAGATTGTTCAAGGTCAAGATTTCTTAGCTGAAATAATTTATTTTGAAGGTGCGCAGCTCTCTGTAGGTTCGCTTTTATTTTTTCCATTAGGTGCAACGGTTTTCAGCTATTACCTTTATGGCTATCGCGCCCTACTTGGGGTTTTATTAATAAAAGTGTTGGCTGGTTTTTTTTACAATACGCCTAGCGACATATTCTGGGAATTTGCCATTATTGGCTGGTTAGGTCCATTAGTTGCTATTATTTTACTTAGGTATTTTCGACTAGGATTCACAGGGAAAACTCTCGATACCAATATTGGGCATATAATTTTCTTAATTATTTTTTCAGCTATTATTAATACTTTATTAAAGTTTATAGCGTTTTACTCGCATCATCACGAAACCCTTTCAGAGCATTGGCAGCAGCCAGATCCTTTATTTTTCCTGTCTACTTTTCTTCCTGGCGATACTATTGGTGGATTTATTTTCTTCTTTGGGTACTTGTACTTACGAAGTATTTGGCTTAAGAAAAACCAATAGATTAA
>CAYYGB010000113.1:0-3805 GCA_964471285.1 uncultured Candidatus Thioglobus sp. | reverse complement strand
ATTTATTCAATGGCCAACTTCGATTCCAAATTATTTAAAATTTATTATGATGAACACACAAGACTTTTTACTAGAATTAGGCACAGAAGAATTGCCACCTAAGTTATTACCAAAGCTTTCAAAAGCATTGACAGATAATTTAATCAAAGAGCTGTCCGAGTTAAAACTAAGCTACTCAAAAGTTGAGTCATTTGCTACACCGCGTCGTTTAGCGGTGCTAGTGCACGATCTTCAGTGTCAACAAGAAGATCAAATAATTGAGCGTAAAGGCCCCTCAGTTTCTGCACCAGATCAAGCGGTTTCAGGTTTTGCAAAGTCTTGTGGTGTTTCAGCATCTGAGCTTAAGAAGAAGGCATTTGGAAAGTCAGATTATTATTTCTTTACTAAAGAGCAGCAAGGCTTAGAAACTAAAACATTACTTGAAGAGGCTGTTGATAAGTCCATTAAAAATATACCCATTGCCAAACCAATGCGCTGGGGTAGTTCTGATACACAATTTGTACGTCCAACACATTGGCTGGTAATGCTTTTAGATGCAGACGTGGTAAAGGCAAACATTATGGGTCTGAGTGCAACAAATATCACACGCGGCTTGCGCTTTACTGGTCCAAAAACATTAACGATTGATCAAGCTAAAAATTACCGTCAAATTATGATGGAACAAGCGCAAATTGAAGTAGATTTTGACACACGTAAGCAAACGATTCGACAGCAAGTGACACAAGTTGCAACTGATAATAAAGCAACAGCAGTGATTGATGAAGCACTTTTGAGCGAAGTTTGCGCCTTGGTTGAATATCCACGAGCTTTTTCAGGAGGTTTTAGTGAGTCATTTTTAGCGGTACCAGAAGAGGCACTTATTTCAGCCATGAAATCTCATCAAAAATATTTTCATATGCTTGATAACAATGATAAATTATTACCAAGCTTTATCTCGGTTGCTAATATTGAATCTAGCGATATTAATGTTATTGTTAGCGGCAATGAGCGTGTTATTCGCCCAAGATTGGCAGATTCAGAGTTTTTTTGGGAACAAGATAAGCGTCAAACACTTGAATCTCGCCTTGAAAAACTAGATCGCGTATTATTTATGAAGTCATTGGGTTCAATGGGCGACAAAGCTAAACGTATTGAAATGTTATCAGGTTCTATTGCGACAATGATTGACGCTAATGAGTCTGATGCTAAAAGAGCAGGATTATTATGTAAGTCAGATTTAGTATCAGAGATGGTAGGTGAATTTGCCGATCTTCAAGGAGTGATGGGTGGCTACTATGCTAAGAATGATGGCGAAAACTCAGCTGTTTCAGCAGCTATTAGTGAGCATTATCATCCTAGATTTGCCGGTGATACATTACCTTCAACTCAAGAAGGCTTAGTAGTCGCCATTGCCGATAAACTTGATACTATCACTGGTATTTACGGCATTGGCCAAGGGCCGACAGGCTCTAAAGATCCATATGCATTGCGTAGAATGGCTCTGGGTTTATTAAGAATCATGGTAGAAAGTAAACTTGATTTAAATCTTAAAACATTAATTGAAAATTCATTATCTGCGCATTCATCAGACGTAGATACACAATGTTCATCAGCCATTTATACATTCATGATGGATCGTTTGCGTGCCTATTACAAGGAAAAACAAGTCAGTGCCAAAGCTTTTGAAGCAGTATTGGCAGTTGAGCCAGAATCTCCATATGATTTCCACCTTCGTGTTGAAGCATTAAATATTTTTACTCAGGATAAAGCTTCAGACAGTTTAATTGAGGCAAATAAACGAATCGCTAATATGCTTAAAGATCAGAATAATTTATCGACTGAGGTAGATGTTTCAGTATTGGTTGAAGAAGCTGAAAAAGCTTTATTCTCTGCAACGCAATCTGTTGCTGATAAGTTATCAAACTCTAAAGATTATGCAGCCAGTATGAATGAGCTTATTTCTCTTAAAGCCAGTATTGATAACTTCTTTGATCAAGTCATGGTTAACAGTGATGTAGCTGAATTAAAACAAGCGCGCCTTAATTTGATTAATTGGGTTAGATCCTTATTCTTATCTGTTGCAGATGTATCGCACCTTAGTGCTTAATTTCCAATGAAGGCTTTAATTCAACGCGTCTCTCGTGCTAAAGTTGAAGTAGATGGCCAAATAACGGGCGAAATTAGCCAAGGTTTGTTGGTTTTTATTGGTATTGAGAAAAACGACGAACAGACTCAAATGCATAAGATGATTAAAAAGATATTATCTTATCGAGTATTCTACGACGCTGATGAAAAAATGAATTTATCAGTTAAAGATATTGATGGCAGTCTTTTACTGGTTTCTCAATTTACCTTGGCAGCAGATACAAGCTCAGGCACTAGACCAGGATTTTCAACTGCAAAAACACCTGTAGAGGCTAAGAAGCTTTATGAATATTTTTTGTCGAATATTTCACAGCAGTATCCAAAAGTGCAAAGTGGTATATTTGGCGCCGATATGCAAGTGTCTTTGACTAACGATGGGCCAGTGACTTTCTTATTATCATGCTAGAAACATTAATTCAATACTTGGATCAATACGAAGAATTATTCATAATGATTGGTGTTATCTCTGCAGCTGTGTTTGTATTGACACTTCTGCTAACACCTTATTTATTGGGCCTTATGCCAGTTGATTATTTCTCATCCAAACGTGAACACGCTATAGAAATTAAATCAGTTTGGGACTTTGTTAAATTTATCCTCACCACAGTCATAGGCGTTTTCTTGGTGTTGGCTGGTATTATTATGCTGGTGACACCGGGTCAAGGTGTTATCTCAATATTGCTTGGATTATTTTTAATGGAATTTCCGGGAAAACGTACATTAGAGCTAAAATTTATTAACCATACTCCAACTTATAAAACGCTGAATTGGCTGCGCCGTAAAGCTGGAAAACCCCCTTTTAATCGATGAAAGAAAGATATATAGTTGCCTATACTTTACTGGGATCCATACTTGCATTTTTGTTAATATTTCTATTAACACGTAATGTTGAAATGCCTGATAATCAAGCTATGCCTTGGCAAAGTTATATAAATGAACAGGGGCAAACAGTTGTTTTTGAGCTCACCATGGAGCACAGTGAGTTGATCGATGCTGCCCGTCAGTTTGGAGTAGAAATTGAGGCGTCGTTATTTGAGCAGGAAAACACAGCGCCCGAATTAGAGGTGTACTTTCCAAGTACCAAGGTTGGCGGCATTGGTGCCAATATTATTGTTAATCTTGCATTAAACGATCAACGCATTGAGATACTTAGAGAAAATATAGATCAATCGATGCTAATGCCTTCAGGCGTTAAGAAAACTACCTTTACAACAACCGGTGAGGCGTCTATGTCTCATTATCAAATTAAGTCTCTGAGCTTTGTTCCCAAGACTAACCTTAGTCAAGAAGTGATGTTAAATTTGTTTGGAAAGCCAGATAGTACGGATCTTGCTTATCCGGGAGTGTCCTATTGGAACTACCCTCAAAAAGGCTTACGCATTATTGTGGATGATGAGAATAAAGAGATTCTTGAATTTTCTAATCAATAGGCATATCAATGACCAAAATGTACGGTATTAAAAATTGTGACACCATTAAAAAAGCTAGGCAATTTTTAAGCAATCATAATATTGAATTCGAATTTATCGATTTTCGCGATCAACCTATTGATGAAAGCATCTTACAAAGTTTTGTTGACACAATTGGCTGGGATAAGCTTATTAACAAGCGTTCAACTACCTATAGAAATCTTACTGATGAACAAAAACTTTCGGAAGTTAATGCAGCGTACACTATCAGA
>CAYYGB010000112.1:0-3836 GCA_964471285.1 uncultured Candidatus Thioglobus sp. | reverse complement strand
ACTGACTTAAAGCGCTTGTAATTCCATAAATATTGCTCTGGCTGGGTTTTAACCAAGTCTTCAATCACTTTGTTCATTAAGGTTACATCGTCTTGCACAGATCCTTGTTCAGATAAAATATTAACTGGCTTAATTTGCAGCTCATAGCCTTGCCCATTAGGAAGCCTTAGCGCCCAAGTTAACAGTACTTTTGCATTATTTTTTCTGGCCAATTTAACCAACAAAGTCATGCTTCTTGCATTTGTGCCAAAAAATGGCGCTAATACGCCACCTTCTTCACCAGGATCTTGATCAGGCAAAATACCAATAAGTTCCTTATTTTTCAAGGCACGCTGTAGCTTAATAACACCTTTTTTATCAGCAGTGGCCATCGATAAACCCTGCTTTTGTCTATTTTTAATCAGTAGCGCCTCTTGCTTAGCTTTTCTAAGAGGTTTATACAAAAAAGTCACTGGCGAGTTAATTGACAACACCCTACCAGTAATCTCCCAACAGCCAAAATGAGGCACCAACAAAATGACGGGATCTTTACTATTTAAATGCTCAAGACCTATTGTTCTAACAACATGCTTAGCATTATCTTCAAAACTTCTTAGCCAAATAAAACCAGATTCACTCAAACCTTTTCCAGTTTCTATCAAGGATTTTTTGATTAAATTTTGCTGTTCTGCCTTATTAAGTTGGGCAAAGCAAGTTTCAATATTTTTACTAACCACTTGTTTAGAGGTGCTGTTAGTTAAATACAAATAACGACCAATCAAAGACCCGATAAAGTGATTTAACCTAAGCGGTATTAAACAAAAAAACTTAAGGATAAGGTTAATCATTAACTTCATCCAACATTGGCCTCATGGCACTGAGTAAATTTTTATATAGGTTTGGCGTGCGTTTTTCTTCGGTTAATAGCCACTGTTTAAAATGGTCACGCTCAGTTGGCATGGTAAAGCACGCCGGACATGAATCAGCTATTACTGGTAAGTTTGCAGTGGCTGCAAAATCTGCTAATTGTCGCTCCCGAACATACGCCATAGGGCGAATAACTCGCAAATCTTTAGCGTCATTAATGTAGTGCGCTTTCATGGTTTGAATTTTTCCATTATGGAACATACTCATCATTAAACTCTCACTCAAATCATCCAAATGTTGGCCAAGTGCTAAAACATTGTAACCCTCAAGTCTGGCTACTTTGTACATCAATCCGCGCTTAATACGTGCACAAAAAGAACAGTAAGAATCTCCTTTCATGCTTTCTTTGGCCTGCTCAAGAATGGGAAACTCTTCAAAAAAATATGGCGTATCAAACTTTTTAAAGAAACTCGAAAGTGCCTGAGGCTCAAAACCCTCAACTTGAGGATCAATGGTGACCACACCTAAATCAAAATGAATGGGTGCATGACGCTGGAAATGTCTAAGTAAATGAAACAAGCTCAGTGAATCTTTGCCGCCAGAAACGGCTAACAAAACCTTATCACCCTCTTTGATCATGCCAAAATCTTTAATAGCACGGCCCACTGGCTTTAGCAGTAGTTTAGGTAGAACTACTCTTGGTAAAGCCATTGTCTTTGTTGGTTAGTGATTTGATCATTAGCCTCAGGGATTAAACTAAGCTTACAAAATGATGGGGTGATTTGACCAATAGTAACTGAAATCTCAAGCAATAATTCGTCACGCAATATCCCAACTTTAATCACATCACCCTCGATGTATTTATTAATCTGAGCAATAAGCTCTTTATCCTTTAGCTGCTGATAATTAACACTCACAATTTTATCACCCACATAAAGACCTGCATGCTGAGCACTAGAGTTGGAGAGCACCTGTGTAATTTGGCTAAATTCACCTTGAGTTTTGATAGTTAATCCAAAATCTGCCAAGTCTTCCAAATGCTCTACAAATTGACACTCAACTCCCACATAGGCAAAGCTGGTTTGTAATGGAAGCTCCTTTACGCCATAAAGATAGTCATCAAAAAATTGAGTTAAATCGCTATTGGTTATTTCATTCACAATTGTTTGAATGGTGTTATTTTCTAAGCCATACTCTTGGTAATGCTCCCAGGCATATTGCAATACATCATCTAAAGATTTTTGATTGTCGGTTTGTTTTCTAATTTCTATATCCAAAACGAAGGCTAGTAATGCGCCTTTGGTATAGTAGCTTACAATGGCGTTAGGCGCATTTTCATCTTGCTGATAAAACTTGGTCCAAGCCGCATAACTTGATTGCGCTAATGACTGCGTAAAACGCCCTGTTGATTTTTGCACACGGGTAATAGTTTGCGCAAATAAGTCCAGATATTGTTCTGGCGTTAATAGCTTAGATCTAAGTAAGGATAGTTCGTCATAATAAGAGGTAAAGCCTTCAAAAATCCACAACTGTTCAGTATAGTTTTCATGGGTTAAATCAAGCTGGTGAAAGCTAGCAGGCTTAATGGTTTTAACCCACCAAGCATGGAAATATTCATGAGAACAAAGCGCTAAAAAACGAGTGTATTCTTTATTAATATCACCCATGCCAATTTCAGGCAGCTCTTTTCTTGAGCAAATCAAACTACTGGAGTTTTTATGCTCTAAGCCACCATAACCCTGAGTTCTGACTAGGGTTAAAAACAAGTAATCATCAAAAGGAATATCATTGTTAAAAAAATTAACATGATGCTGGCAAATGGTTTTTAAATCTTGCTTTAAGCGAGATATATCGGCATTTTGCATGCCGGTCAAAGCCATTTGATGCTTAACATTATTTACTTCAAAATCAAACAATGTGAAATCAGCCATTTCAACGGGATGGTCAATCAAATCTTGATAATCATTCGCTTCAAAATTTAAAGTAGATATTTTCTTAAGTCCTGTTGCAATTGACCAATTGCCTAGTGTTTGGTTACTCTGTGCTGGGGTAATGCTTAACTCACACTTTTCATCTTCAAAACCCAGTGGCAACAAAAACACGCTGGTGCCATTAAAAAACGCACGCTCATTAGTAAGATAAGCGCTTCTTACTGATAAATCAAAGGCATACACTTCATAAGTTACAGTAATCTCATCAATGCACGGGCTAGCAATCCAGTGGTTTTTATCCAATGGTTTAATTTGAAGCACCTGCCCACAACTGTGCGCCTGAATGCTAACTATATTTTTAGCAAAATCTCTTATTAAGTAGCTTCCAGGAATCCAATTTGGTAGTGAAAAAACTTGGCCTAATGGATTGGGATTGGGATTTTGAAGTTTAAGCTCAACCTCAAACAAGTGAGCGTGTAAATTTTTAGGGGTAATTGTATATTTAATTGCCACTACAACAGTTGATCAACAGCCGCTTGAAATTCAAGTACAGATTTTTGATACTTAAGCGCTGCTTGTGCATAGCTTGAGCGAACCTCTTGAACATTATTTTGCGCTGAAATTACAAAACTAACTGGAGAATTTCCTAATTCATAGCGGCGTTTTTCTTCTTGTGCTCTAGACTTTGCAATTTCAATTCGAGCTTGATATGAATTTAAAAGCTTGGCCAAATGTACAACTTTTTTATCAAGTACACTTGCCTGAACGGTAAGCTTTAACAACAACTCAGCTGTGCTTTCTTTGGCTTTAGTAAGCTCTATTTGGGTTTTTCCTAATGCAGACTTTGCTTTCGTATTACCCAGTGGGTAGCTTAAGCCTAATCCTACATTCCAAATATCATCCGTATCACGCCCAGCACCTAAATTTAAATCAAGCTTAAGTTCGGTGTTATTTTTATCACTTTTTAATTGTCTTGTAAGCACTTCTTGTTCAAGTTTAGCCGTTTTCATTTCAGTGGTATTTGATTGTAAGTGTTTGCGTAAATTGCCTAAATCTGAT
>CAYYGB010000111.1:0-3917 GCA_964471285.1 uncultured Candidatus Thioglobus sp. | reverse complement strand
ATTTTATAATGATTCCAAGGCAACCAACGCCTTGGCAAGCGTAACGGCACTTAAAGCGCTTATCAATAAGCATGAAAATATTGTTTTAATTGCTGGAGGTGTAGCTAAAGATGAAGACCACACTGATTTTTTTAAGCTGATTGACCAAGATGTTTTCGGCGTGGTGTTAATTGGACAAAGTGCTGCAGATTTTGAGCGCGGTATTCATACTGCCAAAACTATTCATGCTAAAAATATGAGCGAAGCGGTTTCTTTAGCTAAAGGTATGATTAATAATGGCGTGGTGCTTTTATCTCCAGCCTGTGCAAGTTTTGATATGTTTGATAATTTTGAACACCGAGGTCTTGAATTTAAACGTGCTATTCTTGGATAAAGTTTACTGCTTTTTCAATATCTGCTGTTTTCAGTTTTAACCCTTGAGTTTCACTTCTCAACCAAGTGCTTTGACGTTTGCAAAGCTGTCTTGTGGCAATAATAGATCTTTCAATCATCTCAGCCTCATCTATCTCATTGTTTAAAAATTGCCATGCCTGTCGATAACCAACACAGCGAATTGAAGGTAGATCTTGATGAAGTGCTGTATTGGTTTTTAAAACCCTAACTTCTTCCATAAACCCTTGCTCCATCATTAAATGAAATCGAGTTTCAATGCGCTGATGAAGCTCGCTGCGATCCGGCATTAAGATAATTTTTTTAATGACGCAATTAAGCCCACCTTGTTTTTTACCTTGGAGCTCGGTAAGGGTTTTTCCGCTAATATCAAACACCTCAAGTGCGCGAGTAATACGCTGTGAATCATTTGCGTGAATTCTTTGTGCAGCAATAGGGTCAATTTTTTGTAATGATTGGTATAACGCATCCAGGCCTTTTACTTTAACAAGTTGGTTGTATTTTTCTCTGGATTCTGGGGTTGATTCTGGAAGATCAGATAAGCCGTGCTCTAAAGCATTGAAATAAAACGAGGTTCCACCAACCAGAATAGGTAGCTTATTTTGACTAAAAGCTAACTCAATTTGATGAGTGGCATCATTCACAAAGTCCTGGGCTGAATAGGTATCACTGGGTTTGCAAATATCAATAAGGAAATGAGGGTGAGCTTTAAGTGTTTCAGTATCAGGCTTAGCAGTACCAATATCCATGCCTTGATAGATTAATGCAGAATCAACACTGATCAGTCGAGAGTTAATCTTTTGGCTAATTTTAATAGCTAGATCCGTCTTGCCTGAAGCAGTAGGCCCCATTAAAAAAAGTACAGTATTAGCAGGTGGATTAGGCACGAATATCCTTGTATTAGTAAGTTTTTATATAACTAACCTAGATTATAATGTCAACATTCAAAATATTGATAGAATAAAGTCATGTTTACAGTAGAAAATCAAGTGAGTGGTAATCAGTTTAAAGTCGCAGAAGACGAAACTATTCTGGATGGCGCCATTAGTAATGGGTTTGGATTTGCTTATGGTTGTCGAAATGGCTTTTGTGGTAAGTGTAAAGCGACACTTATGGAAGGTGAAGTTGGTTATTTAAAAGGAATCCCACCCGGGTTAACGCCTGCAGAAGTTAGTGATAATATGATTCTTCCATGTAAGTGTTACGCTAAAACAGACATATCAATTGTAGCTACTGAACTTGAGAGTGTGGCGGATATTGAAGTTAAAACACTACCTTGTAAAGTTGATAAGATTGAACACTTGAATGCTGATGTAGCAAAAATTGTTTTGAAAATTCCAGGCAATGAAGCTATGCAATACTTAGCGGGTCAATATATAGACTTGATTCACCCTGATTTTGATCCTCGCGCCTTTTCTATCGCTAATGCGCCGCATAATACTGGCATTATAGAGCTTCACGTACGCCTTATTTCTGGTGGAAAATTTACCGATTTTGTTTTTAATAAAATGCAAGAGAAGTCCCTGTTAAAGATTGAAGGACCTAAAGGTAGCTTTTATTTAAGAGAAGATAGTGAAAAGCCTATGATCATGATTGCAGGTGGCACAGGATTTGGCCCTGTTAAAGCCATGATTGAGCATGAGATTGAATCCAATAGTCAGAGAAAAATTGATATTTATTGGGGTGTTAGAAGTGAACAAGATTTGTACATGTCACTGCCTTACGAATGGGCTGAAAAGCATGATCATATTAATTTTGTACCAGTACTATCAATGCCTGACAAAAGTTGGCAAGGTAGAGTAGGCTATGTTCATGAAGCAGTGTTGGAAGATTTTGAAACATTGGTCAATTTTGAGGTATATGCTTGTGGACCACCAGTGATGGTTACATCTGCTGCTAATACTTTTGTTAAAAAAGGCATGCTTGAAAAGAATTTCTTTAATGATAGTTTTGATTTCTCCCATCAAACAGGTAGCTTATGAGCGACATGAAACAACATTTAACTGAACAACTTCAACTTGCCTTATCTCCGAGTTATTTAGAGGTAATTAATGAGTCTAGTAATCACTCGGGTCCTGCGACAGAGTCTCATTTTAAGTTGATTGTGGTGAGTGACTATTTTAATGATTTAGCTTTAATTGCTAGACATCGCTTTATTAATAAACTCTTTAAAGAAGAGTTAAGTCATATTCATGCACTTGCAATGCATACTTATACTTCTCATGAGTGGCAATTAAAAAATGGCGCTCCTGATTCTCCAAAATGCTCTGGTGGCAGTCAATCTTAAGAATTAACAAGTTACTTTTATTCTCTAGCTTTTTGCTTTTGGGTGCTTGTAACTCACCAGTAAATGACAGCGCTAATCAGCCGATAAAGCCTGATCCAAAAGAAGCAGTCTCTACTAAGTCTATTATTGAGAAAGATCTTTGGCGTCATATTACTAATAAAACGACATTAAAAGCACCCAGTCAAAAACAGCTATATTGGCATATAGATTGGTTTAAAAAACACCCTGACTATTTAACGCGTATTACTAAGCGTGCCAACCCTTACTTGTATCTAGTAGTTCAAGAGGTTGAGAAAGCAGGGCTACCACTTGAAATTGCTTTATTGCCTATTGTTGAATCTGCTTATTATCCTTTTTCATACTCTCATGGTACTGCATCAGGGTTGTGGCAGTTTATTCCATCGACAGGTAGGCTTTATGGCTTAAAGGATAACTGGTGGTATGATTCTCGTCGTGATGTATTGGCATCTACCAAGGCAGCTGTAAAGTACTTGAAAAATTTAAACAAGCTTTTCAAGGGTGATTGGTTGTTAGCTATAGCAGCCTATAATTCTGGTCCAGGGCGAGTGCAAAGAGCCATTCGTGATAATAAAAAACTAGGCAAACCTACTGACTTTTGGCATTTGAAATTACCAAATGAGACCAAAGGTTATGTGCCAAGATTATTAGCTGTAACGGAACTCATTAAAAATCCAGAGAAATATGGGCAAATTATCACCCCTGTTGATAACATGCCAGCCATAGAATCTATTGAACTGAATACTCAGTTTGATTTGGCTTTAATTGCTGATTGGTCAGAGGTAGAGCTTGATACTTTGTATTCGCTTAATCCAGGCTTAAAGCGATGGGCCACTCCAAGCGAAGGTACTTATAACTTACTGTTACCTATTCAAAATATGAAACTGTTTAGGCAGTCAATGCTTAAAAATCCAAACATAGCAAGATTGAAATGGATACGACATCAAGTTAAGCAAGGTGATAGTTTAAGTGTGATTGCACAGAAGTACGCAACCACTATGAAACAAATTAGCAGCGTCAACCAATTAGAAAACCATTTGATTAAAGTGGGTGATTATTTAATCGTTCCTATTGCTCAAAAAGGTGCTGAAGCTTACTCATCGTCAGAAAATCAGCTAGAAAAAAATCGCTTAAATTCAAAAAAATCAGGTCGTAAAGTTGTTCACACTGTTCAAGCACGAGACAGCTTATGGTTAATTTCAAATAAGTATCAAGAAAGTAT
>CAYYGB010000110.1:0-3956 GCA_964471285.1 uncultured Candidatus Thioglobus sp. | reverse complement strand
TAATGCTTAAAGCTATTTAGCGTCGTTTGTTTTTTCTGCTTTTTTGACTCTAATCTTGTTGCCATTAACAGGCTTGCCGTTAAGACCTTGTATGGCAGCTTTAGCATCACCAACTTTTGCGATCTCGACAAAGCCAAAGCCCTTAGATTCGCCTGATGTTTTGTCTAATACGATGGTGCAAGATTGCACATCACCATACGCTTCAAACAATTCTTTAAGTCCGTTTTCTAATAGTGTGCGAGGAAGGTTTCTTATTAATATTTTCATTTGTTGACCGTGTTGTGTTGAGTGCGAATAGCTTTTATTTAATAGTATGTGTAATACCATGCAATGACTTAAGCATTATAGGCAAACCATTCCAAGGGTTGGTGTTTTCTTGATTTAAAACTAGAAGACCTTTGAAATAGTACCAGATTAATGAAATTACCTTTTGAGAAATATTGGGAATAATCAAAATGGTGCTAAATTTCTATCAAATATGGGCTTTTATTAGCTAAATACCCTTAAAAACCTTGATTTATAGGCTTAAAACATGCTTTTTATAAGGAATTTGGCAATTTATAAGGTAAATAACGCTTATAAGTACCAAAAATTACCGAGCTAATAAAAATTTGGCAAATATTGCCAATCAGGGCTTTAGAACAATGAAAGAGAGAGTTTTATCCAAAAATCTGGGAATATACCAACCACTAAAATTAACACTGCATTTATTGATAAAACCAATTGCATATCCATCGGTGCAGTGATGGTGATGTCTTTATCAGCCTCTTCAAAATACATGGATTTGATAATTTGTAAATAATAATAAGCACTAATCACAGCAAATACCACCGCCACCACTGCAAGCGTTACAAAGCCTGCTGAAATAACTTGTTGCAGTATAAAGAATTTGGCATAAAAGCCAATAAACGGTGGCACACCTGCCATGGATAGCATGACCACTAACATCATCAATGCAAACCAAGGTGAATGCTTGCTAAGGCCTTTAAAGTCGGAAATTTGATCTGCTTCAAAGCCTTTTTTGTTCAGAAGAATAACAATACCGAAAGCTGCTAAGCTCATCAAAATATAGACAAATACGTAAAAAACTGCTGCACCATAACCACTGATAACGCCGGTGACAAAGCCCAGCATAATAAAGCCAACGTGCGAGATGGTTGAATACGCCAATAAGCGTTTGATGTTGGTTTGCATGAGTGCAACTACCGAGCCAAGTCCGATAGACAACACGGCTAGCACCATAAATAAATCTGCCCAATAAGCATGCATTGCACCCAAGCCATCGACCAAGATACGAACCAACATAGCAACTGCTGCTACTTTTGGAACGGTGGATAAAAATAGGGTTACTGATGTTGGTGCGCCTTCATAGACATCTGGCACCCACATGTGAAACGGCACAGCGCCTAGTTTAAAGGCAATACCGATAACTAAAAATACCAGACCAAAATTTAAAATAAGGGTTTCTCTTGAAGCTAGGTCGGCGTTGGCAGCAAAATTGGCAATGTCGGTGATATTGATACTACCACTAATGCCGTAAATCATGCTCATTCCGTACAGTAACAAGCCTGATGCGATAGCGCCTAGAACAAAGTATTTAAGGGCTGCTTCTACTGCACCTGCTCGCTCTCGTGCAATGGCGATTAGGGTGTAAAGTGATAAAGATAAAATCTCCAATCCGAGATATAGCGTTAATAAGCTATAGCCCGAAACCATTACCATCATGCCTAATACAGCTAACAGTACCAAGACAAAATACTCGCCTCTGAATAGTGCATGCTGAGTAAGATAATGACGGGTGTAAACCATAGCCACCATGGTTGAGCCGATCATAAAGACTTTAAAGACCGAGGCCATGTTGTCCAAAATAAACGAGCCACTAAAGATGACAACTTGCGGTTGATCGATTAAATTAAAAGCCATTACGCCAGTGATAAATAAGCTAATTTGCGTTAAATAATAAGTAGCTTGCTTGAAAGACTTGGTTAAAAATAGGTCTAATAAAAGCACAACCACAATCGCACTTAATAAGAATATTTCAGGCAAAGCAGCCCATAAAGTTGATGTGTCGAATGTGTACATATTATTCATAATGCTAATACTTAAAGTTTAGAAGTTAAGGCTTGGTTTAATAAGTGCTCAATGGAAACATGCATAACGTCAATCACGGGTTGTGGATATAAACCCATCGCAACCACTGCAACAGCCAATACCGCCAGGATGCCAAATTCTCTAGCATTAATATCTGACAAGGTTGAAACAGCTGGGTTGGTGACTTCACCCCAAAATACGCGTTTAACCATCCATAAAGTATATGCAGCACCAACGATAAGCGTGGTTCCGGCTAAAACAGCGTACCAAATATTGGCTTGCATCGCACCAAGAATCACCATAAATTCACCCACAAAACCTGAGGTGCCTGGCAAGCCAGCATTGGCCATAGCAAACAGCACAGCGAAGCCTGTAAACTTTGGCATGGAGTTGATTACACCACCGTAAGTGGAAATTTCCCTTGAATGCAATCGGTCATACAAAACACCGACTACCAAGAACATTGCGGCAGAAATAAAGCCGTGAGAAATCATTTGTATCATCGCACCTTCAAGACCAAGTAGTGCACCTTCTGCAGCACCTGGCGTGTAGGCTAGAAATAAAGCAAAGACACCAAGTGTTACAAAACCCATGTGTGAGATTGAGGAATAAGCGATTAGTTTTTTCATATCGCGCTGAACCAAAGCCACAAAGCCAATATAAACAATGGCAATTAAAGAAAGAATAATAACGATTTCTGAAAACTCTAAAGAAGCATCTGGCGTGATCGGCAATGAAAAACGAAAGAAACCATAGCCACCCATTTTAAGCATAATGGCGGCTAGAATAACCGAGCCACCTGTTGGTGCCTGAACATGCGCATCAGGTAGCCAAGTATGCACAGGGAACATCGGCACTTTAACGGCAAAGGCCATAAAGAATGCCCAAAAAATCCAAGCTTGTTCAGTAGCACTTAAACTAAGATTATGCATGTCTAGGATAGAAAATGAGCCGCCTTTGTTGTACATGTAGATGAGCGATACCAGCATAAACACCGAGCCCAAAAATGTATACAAGAAAAACTTGATCGCAGCATAAACTCGATTGTCGCCACCCCAAACACCAATGATTAATAACATTGGAATAAGTGATGCCTCCCAAAATGCATAAAAAAGAATAGCATCAAGTGCTGAGAAAACACCAATAATTAACCCTTCCATTATTAGGAATGCAGCCATATAGTGTGCTGGACGATTTTGAATAACTTCCCAACCTGCAATCAGCACCAAGATACTTGAAAATGTTGTAAGGATAATCAGTGGCATTGAAATGCCGTCTACACCGATATGATAATAAACATCAAACTGAGAAATCCAAGAAGCTTTCTCTTCAAACTGCATTAGATGAGTGCTTGAGTCAAACTCGGTGTACAAACTCAGTGACATAATAAACACCACAATAGAGAGTGCAACACTTAACCAGCGTGCTGTATTAGCTCGCTCGTTGCCCAGCCAAATAACCAACGCACCACCAAAAATTGGCAGCCAAATTAACAAACTAAGTAATGAATTATCCATCGTTAAAGCTCAAGTAGTGGGTTATCACCTGCAAAAAGCACCCAAGTTAAAATAATTAATAAACTAACAATCATGAAAAATGCATAATGATAAACATAGCCTGTTTGTATTGGGCGCACCATAGAGGCGATAAAGCCAACCAATCTTGCACTACCATTGACGAGTATTTTGTCAATTAGGCCAGAATCTGATACCTTCCATAAGAAGTTACCGAGTTTTTTAACACCGCCAACAAAGACGATATCGTTGAAACGATCAAAGCCATAAAGTGATTCTAAGACGTAATAACTACGATGTAATTTCTTTTGAATCCAGTCTGCCCATTGCGATCTATAAAGTGTCAACATC
>CAYYGB010000109.1:0-3971 GCA_964471285.1 uncultured Candidatus Thioglobus sp. | reverse complement strand
ATGCGACTACATAATCATATCTGCGCTCATCACCAGTAACACCAACTGACTTGACAGGTAAAAATACAACAAACGCCTGGTTGACTTTATCGTAAAGATCGTGATTATGCAATTCTTCCATAAAGATAGCGTCAGCCTCTCTAAGAATGTTGGCGTATTCTTCTTTAACTTGACCTAAAATACGCACACCTAGACCTGGCCCCGGGAAAGGGTGGCGATAGAGCATATGCGCCGGAATACCAAGCTTAACTCCAATAGTGCGAACTTCATCTTTAAATAGCTCTTTTAGTGGCTCGACTAATTCAAATTTAAGATCTTCTGGAAGTCCACCAACATTATGATGTGATTTGATAACTTTAGCCTTGCCAGATTTAGCACCTGCTGATTCAATAACATCTGGATAGATGGTACCTTGAGCTAAAAATTCAATATTGTCTAATTGTTGAGCCTCTTCTTCAAAGACTTCAATAAAAGCATGACCAATAATTTTTCGCTTTTTTTCAGGATCTGACTCACTGGCCAAATTGTTGTAAAATTTATCTTGAGCATTAGCACGAATAACTTTAACACCCATATTTTCGGCAAAAGTTTTCATTACCTCATCACCTTCATTAAGACGCAGTAGGCCGTTGTCTACAAATACACAAGTAAGCTGATCGCCTACTGCCTGATGAAGTAAAGCCGCTACAACAGACGAGTCTACGCCACCTGATAGGCCAAGTAATACGTTACTATTACCAATTTGATCTTTAAGACTTTGAACTAAATCAGTAATAATATTGTCGGTAGTCCATTGCTTTTCGCATGTGCAAATATCAACAACAAAGCGCTCTAAAATTCGCTCTCCTTGCTTGGTATGAGTAACTTCTGGATGAAATTGTAAGCCATAATAATTTTTGTCAATATTGGCAAAACCGGCAATGGCGCAATTATTAGTTGAGGCGATACGCTCAAATCCATCAGGTATTTGTGTGACTTCAATACCGTGACTCATCCATACATCAAGCAAGCTATGACCTTGATCGTTGACATCGTCAGTGATATCATTTAAGAGTGGAGAGTGGTTGCGAGCACGAATTTGTGCAAAACCGTATTCATGTTTGTCAGCTGATGTGGCCTTGCCACCAAGCTGCATCGCCATAGTTTGCATGCCGTAGCAAATGCCCAAAATTGGCACACCTAGATCAAACACAATTTGAGGCGCTCTGGCTGAATCATCAGTGGTAACTGTGTCAGGTCCACCAGATAGGATAATACCTTTAGGGTTGAATTCTTCAATAAAAGACACGTCTACATCGTATGGGAATAATTCACAATACACGCCAATTTCTCTGACGCGACGGGCAATGAGTTGCGTATATTGAGAGCCAAAATCAAGAATAAGGATTTTATCGCTGTGAATATTTGTCATAATAGTGTCATTGTTTAATTAAACCTGAAAGAACCCCGTATTTTAATGAAAATTCTAGATCGATATATTATTAAAACCATGGCTTTTTATACTTTAGCTGTTATGCTTATTTGGGTAGGGGTTTACTCGTTTTTTAGTTTTCTCAATGAAGTCAATGAAATCGGGCAAGCAAATTACACCATTTCTGAGGCGATGATTTATATCTCTTTGAAATTGCCAGATGTAGTCTCTGGACATTCTTCTGTGGTTATTCTTCTTGGCACACTTCTGGCATTAGGTCATTTAGCTGGAACTTCACAACTAATTGTTGTCAGAGGTTCTGGTATTTCAATTATGAGTATTACTAAGATTGTTTTAAAGACGGCACTGGTATTTATTGTTATATCAACCCTAATTGGTGAATTTCTTGCACCTGCAACCAATCAAGCTGCGAAAAATTCTCGAGCTAAAGCGTTTGGACATAATATTTTGGCTAAAAATCAACAGGGATTTTGGGTAAAAGAAAAGCAATCAATAGTTCATGTTGGTAAAAACTTTGATGGGCATCTGTTTAGTGATGTAATGCTAATTAATCTGAAGAATAATAAGACATTAGCATCAGTTGGACAGACTGATAAAGCTGTATTTGACGGTGAAAATTTAATACTAGAAAAGATTAATCTCTATCAAATTGATCAAAGTGAAGGTCAGAAATTTAACAACTTTAATGTTGATCATTTGACCCAGCATAAAATTCCAGTTGCGTTTGATCAAGAGTTTGTTAGCAGTTTGCGCAAAAAGCCTCGTGAGTTATCTACTTGGAATTTATATAATCAAATTAGTTTTTTAATGCAAAATGGATTGGCATCAGACCCATTTGAAGTTGAGCTATACAAGAGACTTGTTAAGCCATTCACCCTGATAGCAATGATTATTTTCTCGATGTTGTTTATTTTTGGATCACTACGGGATGCGTCATTAGGTAAGAAAATTTTTCTAGGAGTAGCTCTAAGTTTATTTTTTGAATTATTCTCAAGAATTGGCGGGGTATTATCCCTTAGATTTGATTACAATCACTTCTTGGTTGCATCGACTCCTACTTTAATCGTTTTAGTCTTTGCTTACATTTTTCTTAAAAGAAAATCGGCTCAATAAAATGGAAGAATTAAAAACTAAAATTGCTAAACCTAAGTTGGGAAAGCCTAAAAGATTTCAGGTTTTATTGCTAAATGATGACTATACAACCATGGAGTTTGTAGTGGCTGTGTTGATGAGGTTTTTTTCTAAAGACGAAGAAGCGGCAAATGCAATTATGATTAAAATTCATGTAGATGGGGAAGGGATATGTGGCACTTATTCGCATGATATTGCTAATACAAAAGTAACCCAAGTAACGGATTTTGCTAGGAATAATGAGCAACCACTTATGTGCGTTTTGCGCGAATTGAGCGACTAATTTATAATAGAGACACTATGATTGAATCAGGACTACAACAAGAAATTAACTTTATCATGACCCAGGCGCGTAACAATCGCCTTGAGTTTGTAACTGTTGAGCATTTGCTCCTCGCTTTATTGAATATTGATGAAGTGATTACTTTTTTGCGCAATAAACGTGTTGATCTCGACGAGGTTCGTGAAGAGCTGGAAGAGTATATTGATTCACACACGCCACTAATTGCTCAAGATTCTGAAATTGATATCGTGCCAACGGTTGGCTTTCAAAGAGTTTTACAGCGCAGTGTTTACCAAGCCCAATCTGCACAAAAGAATACCGTTTATGCCATGAATGTTTTGGTGAGCATCTTGTCAGAGAAAGAATCACATGCGGTTTATTTGCTTAAGCTTAACAATATTTCTCGTCTAGAGGTTATGGAAGGCATTGCTAATCGAGAGCCTGAAGTGATTGAAGAGAATGCCGAAATTGAAGATAAAACACAAAAACCTAAAAAATCTTCTCTTGATACCTATACTGTTGATCTATGTGAAAAAGCAAGGGCAGGAAAGATTGATCCGTTACTAGGTCGTGAAGAAGAAGTTCTACGAACCGTTCAAGTATTGTCTCGTCGCCGTAAAAATAACCCATTATTTGTTGGACAAGCGGGCGTTGGAAAAACCGCCATTGCAGAAGGGATTGCTAAAAAAATTGTTGACGGTAAGGTGCCAGAAGTCTTAAAAGAGGCGAGTATTTATTCATTAGATATCGGTATTTTGATTGCTGGTACAAAGTATCGAGGTGATTTTGAAAAGCGCTTAAAATCAGTTTTAACTGATCTAGGAAAAATCCCACATGCTATTTTATTTATTGATGAAATTCATACTATGATTGGCGCAGGCAGTGTTTCTGGCGGGTCACTTGATGCATCTAATTTGCTCAAACCCGCTTTGGCGGATGGATCACTTAGATGTATGGGCTCCACAACCATTGAGGAGTTTCGTAAAGTATTTGAAAAAGATCATGCATTAACTCGTCGATTCCAAAAAATTGATATTGAAGAACCTTCGGTTAGTGATACAGTTAAGATTTTGCAGGGTTTGAAAAAATATTATCAAGATCATCATAAAGTGAAGTATTCAGCGG
>CAYYGB010000108.1:0-4016 GCA_964471285.1 uncultured Candidatus Thioglobus sp. | reverse complement strand
TTTTCATCAGTAAGAACAACGCTTTGGCCACTCTTTACAGAAGCGACTAATGAATTTGTAGTACCTAGATCAATACCAATGGCTAATTT
The DNA here is from genome assembly GCA_964471285.1 of uncultured Candidatus Thioglobus sp. Lineage (GTDB taxonomy): Bacteria > Pseudomonadota > Gammaproteobacteria > PS1 > Pseudothioglobaceae > Thioglobus_A. The sequence continues at coordinate 3,927 of CAYYGB010000108.1, read as the reverse complement.
ATGTTGGTGAGGGGCGCTAGATTGTCCAGGCTCAGATATTTGTAATAATGCCATTATTTATATCCACTCATCCAATAGCTGCTTTGCCTGGAGGTTTAGCTGTTCATAAAATTTTAGCTCTCTGACCATATTTTTAATTTGACTTTTGTTTTGAGTGGAATTAAACGCTTCACTAATATTATCGACATTTTTCTTGATCTTGCTGGATATTTTTTCAATAAACTCATCCAACTCTAGTTCATCTTTATCAGCCTCAATTGCCTCTAACGCTTCTCTTAACTCTATTTGAGACATTAAAAAGCTTACATCCATTTGCGTGTCTTTTTCATCAAAAGCATTAATACCTTCTAATTCAAGAAGATAAGTTGAACGTAATAATGCAGACTTTAATGTGTCATAAGCCGTATTAATTAAAGAAGTATTTTGCAGTGCCAGATTTTTTTCTTTATCGCCACTGATAGCAAAGTTATCAGGGTGAAACTTTGCCACTTGCTGCTGATAAGCAGACTCAAGTTTGGCTAGGTCGGTATTAAAATTCGGCGTTAATGAAAATAACTCGAAATAGTTTTTCATAGGTCTTGATGGATAATGCGGTTAGCTATACAGTAAATGATTCGCCACAGCCACACTCGGCTTTAGCGTTAGGGTTGTTAAATTCAAAACCTTCATTCAACCCCTCTTTTACGTAATCAACTTCAGTACCATCAAGATAGATCAAACTTTTCGCATCAATAATAACTTGAACGCCATTATTTTCAAAAACAGTATCGTCGTCATTAGAGCTATCAACAAATTCCATGTTGTAGCCTAATCCCGAACAACCAGTCGTTTGCACACTAAGTCGTATACCAATACCAGAACCGCGATTAGCTAAAAAATTGACAACACGCTTGGCAGCAGTGTCTGTTAAGCTTATTGCCATAGTCAGCTATGCTTTACTTTTAATATCGTTAATCGCAGCCTTAATCGCATCTTCTGCAAGAACTGAACAATGCACTTTAACTGGCGGCAATGCTAGCTCTTCAGCAATATCAGTATTCTTAATTTCTGATGCTTCGTCTAGTGTCTTACCTTTTACCCATTCTGTTAACAACGAGCTAGATGCAATTGCTGAACCACAACCATAAGTTTTAAACTTAGCATCTTCAATGATACCGTCATCGTTAACCTGAATTTGTAGACGCATTACATCACCACAAGCTGGCGCACCGACCATGCCAGTACCTACATTTTTTGCATCTTTATCTAGAACACCAACGTTGCGAGGATTCTCATAATGATCTAATACCTTTTCACCGTATGCCATGTTATTTCTCCTTTGTATTTTATTGGGTTAGTGTAATCTTTTTAGTCACGACTAACCCTTGTATATTTTAAGTAATTTAGTGAGCCGCCCATTCAACTTTACTAATATCAATGCCGTCTTTAAACATATCCCAAAGTGGTGACAAATCACGTAACTTTTGAACTTTTTCACGCACTAAATCAATTGCCTTATCTATATCTTGCTCGGTAGTGTAACGACCAATACTAAATCTAATTGATGAGTGAGCCAGTTCGTCTGATAATCCTAACGCACGTAATACGTATGAAGGCTCAAGGCTTGCTGATGTACAAGCAGAGCCTGAAGATACGGCAATATCATTAATGGCCATCATTAAAGACTCGCCTTCAACATAGTTAAAACTAATGTTTAGATTGCCTGGAATACGAGAATCCATATCACCATTAATAACCACTTCTTCCATGCCATCAAAGCCTGCAAGTAAGCGATCACGCAATGTTCCAAATCTTATGTATTCATCAGCCATTTCAGCATTAGCAATAGCGAAAGCTTCACCCATGCCAACAATCTGGTGTGTTGCTAATGTACCAGAACGCATGCCACGTTCATGACCACCACCGTGCATTTGCGCTTCTAGACGAATTCTTGGTTTACGCTGCACATAGAGTGCGCCCATACCCTTCGGACCATAAATTTTATGAGCCGAAAAACTCATTAAATCAACAGGAAGTTCTTTTAAATTAATAGGAACTTTTCCGGCAGATTGCGCCGCATCAACATGAAAGAAGGTTTTATTTTCACGACACAGGTTGCCAATTGTTTCAATATCCTGAATCACACCGATTTCATTATTCACATGCATGATTGATACTAAGATTGTATCTTCGCGCATAGCAGCTTTTAAGACATTAATATCCAATAAACCATTTGGCAATGGATCAAGATAATCTACCTCGTAGCCTTCACGCTCAAGCTGACGACAAGTATCTAAAACAGCTTTATGTTCTGTTTTCAGGGTAATGATGTGCTTGCCATTTTTGTGATAAAAATGTGCAATACCTTTGATAGCTAAATTGTTTGATTCAGTTGCGCCAGAAGTCCAAACGATTTCTTTTGTATCAGCACCAATTAAATCTGCAACTTGTTGACGAGCCTTTTTAACTGCTGCATCCGCTTGCCATCCATAAAAATGAGAGTTCGAAGCAGGGTTTCCAAAATCACCATCCATTGTTAGGTGTTTCATCATTTCTTCTGCAACACGTTTATCAACTGGAGTTGTTGATGAATAATCCATGTAAATAGGGTTTGCCATAGTCTTATAATCCTTTATTTAAGTTATGATCGTCCATCACCATTTGTAAGGTTTTGCCGTTCAAGAAAGTTCTAATTTGTTCGCTTACTTCACACCATAATTGGTGAGAAATACATTGACGTCCATTATGACAACTAGCCATACCTTTACAGCGACGTAGGTCAATATTTTCATCAACCGCTTCAATAATTTGAGTTAAATTGATATCTTTAGCTGCAGCGTCTAGCAAGTATCCGCCACCAGGGCCACGAACACTTTTGACTAATTCTGCACGACGCAATTTAGCGAAAAGTTGCTCTAAATAAGACAAAGAAATATTCTGTCTTTGGGAAATAATATCTAGGGTAATCGGCTTACCAGTATCGTTAGATGCTAAATCTAACATGGCAGTTACTGCGTAACGTCCTTTTGTTGTTAATTGCATATCACTCTCTTGTAAAAATAAACAGATTATTATTATATACTTAACCAACTATTTTAGTCAAGTAAAAAATGTACTATTTTAGTCAGGTATAGAATTAACTATAAATTAAGGTTATTTACTCTCTATTTCCAAGTCATTAACAGAGCTATCTTTTTGATCTTTAATATTCAACTCTTTAGAAACTTTATGTAGCTGAGAATCAACATCATGCAAATGCGACAAAATTGAATTAATCGCTTTAATGGTCGGATCATCTTCGCTACCACCTACTGCGTAAGAATCAAAGTGATCTGATTTAATAGTCTTGTCTTTAAGGACACGCCCTGGCACGCCAGCAACGGTCTTTCCAGCTTCAATAGACTTAACCACAACAGAGTTTGAACCCACCTTAACATGATCACCTAAAGTAATCGGGCCTAAGATTTTAGCGCCAGCACCAATGACAACGTTATTACCTAAAGTTGGATGGCGCTTACCTTTTTTCCAAGTAGTTCCGCCCAAAGTAACACCATGATAAAGCGTCACATCATCGCCAATTTCAGCCGTTTCACCAATCACCACACCCATACCATGATCAATAAAAAATCGACGACCAATAGTCGCACCAGGATGAATTTCAATACCGGTAAACCAGCGAGATAACATGGAGACAAAACGAGCAAGCCATTTAAGCTTTAAAAGCCACAGTCGATGCGTTAGTCGATAAAATAACATCGCCTGAACACCCGAGTAACAAGTGATTATCTCGAAAGTGTTACGGGCTGCTGGGTCGCGCTCAAAAACGCTTTGAATGTCTTCTATAAATCTCATGGCAAAATTATATCATAAATTACTAATAAGCTAGGATAGGCAACTAAGACAATGAGTAGGGTTTAAGAGTTGTAATCTACAACCGACTTAAAGCGC
>CAYYGB010000107.1:0-4098 GCA_964471285.1 uncultured Candidatus Thioglobus sp. | reverse complement strand
ACAAAACGGTGGTGGTATTTGCTCTACCCGGTGCTTACACCCCTACCTGCTCCTCTTCTCACTTACCAAGATACAATGAGCTTGCGCCAGTATTAAAAGCTAATGGTGTTGATGAGGTTGTTTGCGTATCAGTCAACGATACTTTTGTTATGAACGCATGGAGTAAAGACCAAGAAGCTGAAAATATATTAATGATTCCTGATGGTAGTGGTGAGTTTACCGATGCCATGGGCATGCTTGTCAATAAAAATGACATAGGCTTTGGTAGTCGTTCTTGGAGATATTCAATGTTAGTTAAAGACGGCACCATTGAAAAAATGTTTATTGAGCCTGAAGTAGAGGGCGACCCTTTTGAAGTATCTGATGCCGATACAATGCTAAAGTATATAAATAAGGATGCCAACATTCCAGATACTGCCACTATGTTTAGTAGAAAAGGTTGTCCACATTGTGAGCGTGCTATGGCACTATTAAGCCAGCATAATATTCATGTAGAACAGATAGAACTTGATAGTCCTATCACTTCTAGATCTCTTAGAGCTGTCAGTGGTAAAAGCTCAACACCACAAATATTTATTGGTGGTAAGCATATTGGTGGCGCTGATGAGTTGGAAAAATATTTGAGTTGATGACATTTATTAATAATAGATATTAATATACTTTAAGCATAGCACACGCAAACAAGAGGCAAGATTTTTATCATTTGCCAATGAAAGCTCCTCATCGTCTGCCATTTTCACGGCTAATTTTTCTATCGAAAAAATGGCTGACCAAGATTAGGATCAGGTGTTAAAGCACATTATTAATTCTGAAAAAAATATTATTTTATAGGGTGAGCTACCTGTTTGAATAAAAGTGATTAAAAAGCTTTAAATCATTAAAAAACAGCCTTGTGAGTTTCGAATGGGAATGACACTTTCCACGACTCGCTACCTGAGAATATCACTAAGTTTGCCCACCAATGCATAGTATCTAAGGTGCAAAATGTTATGAGTCCTTTAGTATTAAAGTGGCCACTACTAGTTTCATCAAAACGATAAGCAGGAAGGTTATGATCAATCTCAATGCCTTCAAAATTAATCAAAACCTTGTCGGCATTGAAACCTTTTAAATTAACATTAATATCCATTATTTTTGTCGGAACTATCCCCCTAGGTAAAACGTCAATTGTTAGAGACCTATTTTCATCTATAGAGACACTGCAAGATGATTCAGAAATTTGACAATCATCGACTTTGATATGCTGTGTGACAACCTGTTGAAAAAGGTATTTATACAAGTAACCAAAAGCAACTAATGAAACCATTATTATTAAAATTAGATTTTGAGTTTTATTTTTAATAATTTTCGACAATTAAATCAATGTCACTTGCCATGTCTTCGATATTGTGCGGCGTTGGAAATTCTGCAAATATTTGACCATCTGGTGAAACTAGATAAATCTGTGCAGTATGGTTAATAATATAGCCATTCTTAACAGCGCCTTCTGGCAAAGGCTCTTCGGACTGAAGGATTACCGCTTCACCATTTTCATCTCTAACAACCCTCTCATAGTAAGCACCAAAAGACCTTACCGTCTTATCAATTTGTTTTTGATCCCCAGATACTCCTAAAAACTTATCATTAAAATGAGATACGTAAGTTTTTAGCACTTTTGGTGTATCTCTTATAGGGTCAAAAGTAACAGCGACAACCTCTGGTATTATTTTTGATTTATTATTTAATAGCAAAGTTCTTAATGATGACATATTAAGTAATTCTGTAGGGCACACATCAGGGCAATGGGTGTACATAAACATTAATAATGTCCACTTCCCCTTTAAATGATCATTGCTAAATTCATTATTATTATGGTCAATTAAAGAAAACAATGCCAATTCTCTATCAGGACTATGCGCTATCAATGAAGACTTAAGCTGTTGCTTTAAATCTTTATAATCTTTGCTAGAATTGACGCTAATCACAAGCGCAACTACTAAAATAATAGCGGCGCTTATAATTTTTTTAGTCATATTTGACATCTTCATTTCGAACGCTCCATGTGCTGATGATTTTTCATCATCATTTTGCCCTTTCTAACCTTGAAGTGAGCTATTTGAGATGTGCTATTATCAAATTGCAACTTAAGGGCCACCACTTCACCTTCACTTGGTACTCGATCTGGATTGATCAGCATAATATGCCAACTACCTGGCTTTAGATGTAGTTTTTTATTGGCTAAAATTGGCATAAACTCTTGCTCAACCATTCTCATCATACCATTGTCATCAATCGTTCTATGAAGTTGGATTTGCCCATACCCTTTAGCATGTGCAGATATTAACTTAACATCCTGGTTAGTATTATTATGAATTTGCATAAATGCACCTAATGCAGGTGCATTAGGTGGTGCAGATCGAACCCATGGGTCCTGTATCACAATACCGGTTGACTTATGACTCATAGAGTGACTTTTATGGCTCATCGCAAAAGATGCGTTCATTCCTAATAGTGCAATAAGTACGAATATAGTTGTTGCTGTTTTATTAAACATATTATTTTTCCTTGTAATTGTATAAGTTGTTACGACCACCTAATGTTTATAAAACCCATTAGATGGTTAATATTGATGGTGTATCAACTAAGACAAGGAGGGGCTCGAATGGGCAGAGATTTTGATAAAAACTCAAGTTGGTTTTTACTTTGAACGACCAAAAGATCATCTGAAAAACTATCTACTAAATTAAGATAATATTCTGTATTTGAATTTACGCCATCTAATGCACCAAGATTAAGTGAGCAATATGGGCAGTTGAGTGTAGAGAGCTCTAAATCTTTTTTCTCATCATTAGATGCAATCCAAAGCTGCTTGTATCCTTGCATGGAACAAATAGTGGAAAAGTGGCCTTTTTCTACAGGGTCTGAAACTAACGCAAAAACCGCTGGAGAAAGCAACTGAAACAGCATGACTAAGACCATCATACGGATGGTATATAAAATATTGTTATTAGTCATTAATTGCATTTATATCTATATTCTTTGGAATAATCTAAAAACTAGAGATTTAATATTATAAATAAAAACCATTATTCAAACCATCAAAAGATATTATCTTATAGACGAACCAATAAATCAAAAGCTAAATTGAGCTTATAAATTTAATTGATCGTATTGAGTAAGGATGGGCGGCTAATTTTTAAAATCTTGAAGAGAGAATAAAGTTTGAGCTACCCAGTTGAATAACAACTATTTTGGGGAAAAATAATATCATTCAGTTTTTATTATAGATCTAAATGATCTTCATGTCAATAAAAGGCTTATGTAGGTCTATAATAAAAACTTAACTTTTCTGGAAGTTTTTTTAAGTTAATATTGACAATATGGATACATACCAAGATAAACCTCATATCGCACTACTCCCTGGCCTTGAAGGTACAGGGGAGTTTTTTTCACCCATTATTCCGTATCTAGAAAAGCACTTTAAAATTCATGTTGTCAGATATACAGACGAAGTCACTTTTGACGACTATGTGAATAGTGCGTTAGACCAAATACCTAAAGACACTCCCATCTCCTTGGTAGCTGAATCTTTTTCAGGACTAATAGCGATAGCCTTACTAGAGAGTAAAAACCCAAACTACCGAGCATCTGTTTTAAGTGCAGCCTTTTGTAAGTCTCCCTTGCCATTTTTCACCAAACTATCTAAGTACCTACCTAAATGGTTCTTCTCTAGTAATGCAGTCAGTAAAGCACTTATAGATTTATTAGCAACGGGTGCTGATGCAACTCCGGATATAAGAGACAAAGCACGCGAACTATTCGACAAGGGCTCTTCAAGTCAGTTTCAAAATCGAGTTAATATTATTAACAAAGTAAACCTGTGCCGAAAGTTAAAAAAAATCAAGGTGCCTCTACTTTACATTCAAGCAACAGAGGATGATATCGTTCTGTCAGATTCTGGTGCGAAGATAAAAAAACGTGCAAAAAATATTAAAATGGTACGCGTTAAAGGGTCTCATTTAATCCTTCAAACCCAGCCAGAAAAATGTGCAGAGTTGATAATTAGCCATATAACTTCTAACAGCCAAATATAGCAAATCCTAGGATAGGATTAAGCTG
>CAYYGB010000106.1:0-4196 GCA_964471285.1 uncultured Candidatus Thioglobus sp. | reverse complement strand
GAATAACTATGTCAGATAACAATAAAATGACTATCATCGCCACTAAAGGTACTTTTGATTGGGCATTTCCGCCTTTCATCATCGCCTCTACTGGTGTTGCAATGGACAAAGAAGTAACGATCTTCTTTACTTTTTACGGTTTAAATCTTTTATTAAAAGACACCTCTAAGCTTAGAGTTTCTCCAATTGGAAACCCAAGTATGCCAATGAAGCTACCTTTTGGCCCTAAATGGTTGCAGAAAATTGATTTCGGCCCTAAAATTCCAAATGTTTTATGGAATATTCCTGGTGCTGAATCGCTGGTTACATGGTTGATGAAAAAAACTATGGCTAAACATGGTGTTGCTAAAATCGAAGAGCTTCGTTCAATGTGTCAAGAGTTTGACGTTAAGTTTATTGCTTGTGAAATGACTGTTGAGTTGTTTGGTTATAGTAAAGATGACTTCATTGATGGTGTTGAGTTTGCAGGTGCTGCAACTTACTTCAATGAAGCAGCTGATGGTGATCATCACTTGTACATGTAGTTTCTTCTATTTTGTAGAATAAGCTACTGACAAAAAAACCGCCTTTAGGCGGTTTTTTATTGTCTGAAATTTAAGACTAAAATACTTTAAGTCCAATCCAAACTTGGCCAACCTCGATCTAGTGCAATTGCTTGTAATTTTTGATCAGCATGTACAACTACAGGATGATCTACCAACTCTAGCATGGGTAGATCGTTGTGAGAATCTGAATAAAAACTAGCACCCTCCATACTTTCTCCAGTTAATTCTAGCCACTGTTTCAAATGAGTAATTTTTCCCTGTTGAAAACAAGGCACGCCAACAACCTTACCGGTGTATTGATTGTTTTTGATTTCAGGATTAGTTGCTAATAGATTGTGAATACCGTAACGCTCTACAATCGGTGTAGTCACAAAACTATTGGTGGCAGTAATCACTAATAATGTATCTCCTTTAGCCTTGTGCTCATTAACCACAGCTTGGGCTTTAGGGAGAAAAATGGCTTCAATTTTTTCCTGCATAAATTGCTTATGCCAATTATTGAGTGTTTTCATGTCATGCTGAGATAGTGGCTCTAAACAAAACTCTAGGTATTCATTGATATCAAGTTTACCAAGTGCATATTGATCATAAAAATATTGATTTTTTGCCTGATAAGTATGTGCATCCACCACACCTATTTCACTCATAAAATCGCCCCAGAGAAAATCACTGTCGCCATTAATAAGGGTTTTATCTAAATCAAAAATAGCCAATGCCATTATTACTCCTTAATTTGTTCTATGATATTGTCGATATCATCAACAATACAAAATAATTCTAAATCAGATTGTCTAATATATTGACACTCTTCAAGAGTTTGAAACCAGTTAACCAGTGGCCTCCAAAACACCTCACCCAATAAAAATATTTTAATGGGTTTGTTTTTTCTAGTTTGTAGCAAAGTGAGCACTTCCATGAGTTCATCGGTCGTACCATAGCCTCCTGGAAAAAACACACAGGCATCTGCGTACTCAATCAAAGCCACCTTTCGAGTAAAAAGATGCTCAAACATTAAGCATTGGTCTAAAAATGGATTAGACGCCTGCTCTTTAGGTAGTTTGATATTCAAACCAATACTACTAGATTTACCTTCAAAAGCACCCTGGTTAGCCGCTCTCATAATGCCAGGACCTGCGCCCGTCAATACATTAAAGCCTTGATCGGATAGACGCCTACCTAACTGGTAGGCAGTTTTTGCCAACTCACTGTCATTGTCAACTCGAGCTGAACCAAAAATAGTGACATTGTTGGTAAGCTTATTTAGCGTTATAGCAGCTTGTTTTAGCTCTGATTCAACAACTTCAATATTCATAAAAAATTAAAGCTGAGCAAATGCACGTCCAGCTGCATCAATGGTATCTTGAATATCTTGTTCAGAATGACTACTAGAGATAAAACCCGCTTCATAAGCTGAAGGCGCCATATATATGCCTTCTTCCAGCATCAAATGATAAAACTTTTTAAATTTTTCAACATCGCATTCTGAAGTTTCATTAAAGTTGGTGACTGATGTTGAGTCTGTAAAAAATAATCCAAACATACCGCCAGCAGAATTAGCTGTCATGCCAATATTGTTCTCTTTGGCCTTAGCCAAAATACCATCAGTTAACATTTGAACTTTTGCACCAAGCTTTTTGTAAAAATTCTTATCAGCTGACAAGACATTAAGCATAGCCAAACCTGCTGACATCGACATTGGGTTGCCCGACAAGGTTCCCGCCTGGTAAACAGGGCCTAGAGGCGCAATTGATGACATAATTTCATATTTACCACCAAATGCACCCACTGGTAATCCGCCACCAATGACTTTGCCTAAAGTAGTTAAATCAGGGGTAACGCCGTAAAGTGCTTGTGCACCACCTAATGCCACACGAAATCCTGTCATTACTTCATCAAAAATTAGGATTACGCCGTGCTCGTCGCAAACCTCACGTAAGCCTTGTAAAAAACCATCAACAGGTGGAATGCAGTTCATATTTCCAGCAACAGGTTCAACAATAATACAAGCTACCTTATCGCCCACTTCGCTTAATGTTTCACGAACTTGCTCTAAGTTATTGTATTCAAGGGTGAGTGTATATTTGGCAAAATCAGCTGGCACACCAGGAGAGGTTGGCACACCCAAGGTTAAAGCACCTGAGCCAGCTTTAACTAACAACGAATCAGAGTGGCCGTGATAACAACCCTCAAACTTAATAATTGTATCTCTACCAGTATGGCCACGAGCCAAACGGATAGCGCTCATGGTTGCCTCTGTTCCAGAGCTCACCATGCGTACCATTTCAATTGAAGGAACTAGCTCGCAAACCTTGGTGGCTAAAATTGTTTCAATTTCAGTTGGAGCACCAAAGCCCAGGCCATTTTCTAGGGTCGCTTTAACTGCGGAAACCACCGCTTGGTTGGCATGACCAAGAATCATTGGCCCCCATGAACCTACATAATCGATATATTTTTTACCATCTGCGTCAAATAAATAAGAGCCTTCGCCTCGAGTAAAAAATATTGGATTTCCACCCACACCATTAAAGGCACGAACCGGGGAATTCACCCCACCTGGTATAACTTTCTTTGCTTGTTCGAATAAGATATCTGATTGACTCATACTTGCTCCTAATAATTTGAACTTATTTGTGGATATTGCTTTAAATGGGTGATGTGAGACCACACAATTAAAATATTATCCAATAATAATTTAATGTTTACACTGGTTTTTGACAAGCGAATGGCTTGATATACATCGTCCAGTAATTTGAATAAAAAATCTGATTTTGCACGCTCAGCTAACTGATTAAGCTCAACCAGTCCACCTTCTTGTTGCGTAGTTTTAAGCTTAATCGCTTCAATAATTAAGTTTTGCAAACAGTGTAATACTTCCAGCTCATTACCTTCAAATATTTGTGTTTGATTAATAGCTAACGGGTGAGTAGCAATATTCAGCAATTGATTCTGGTAGGATTGATAAGCAATAAAGCCGCCCTCTGTTAATTCACTAAGTACTTTAAACGGTACGCCATGAGTGTTTTCCAGCAGCTGCGTGACATCGAAATCAGCATTTTGGACATCGCTGAGTTGCGCTTTAAGCCACGCTTGAGTTTTGTCATCAAAGCTGGGTGCAATATGAATATTTTGACAACGAGAAACAACAGTTGCTGGCAAGTTTTGAACATTATGCGCCAAGATAATAATCAATGTATTTTCTCGTGGCTCTTCCAATGTTTTTAATAAACTATTGGCCGCATTGACAGTCATTTGGTCGCCATAAAAAATCACGCCAATTTGTAAATCATCGGCCGTTTTATTTAGAGCCTCACAAAAAGCACGCACTTGATCTATGCGAATATCTTTAGAGCGATTTTTAGTTTTTTCGTTAATTTCACCTGCTCGACAATAAATCATATTGGTGTAATTAGAGCGTCTTATTAATACTGGGTGATCGAGCTCTTCGAGAATGTTGTCCCTTCTAATGATTGCATCATCCTTGAGTAAGATGCCCACCAATTGCTGCATGAGTTCAAATTTTCCAATTTTTTGAGTGCCTGTAATAAGGAGTGCATGGGGTAGATGATTCTGGTCAATCATTTTTTGCAGTTTGGAAAGCGCCTGATCGTGCCAAGGAAGATTCATAATATTTCTAAAATTTTCTTAATTTGG
>CAYYGB010000105.1:0-4198 GCA_964471285.1 uncultured Candidatus Thioglobus sp. | reverse complement strand
AAAAAAGGTTTTGGTTTTATTGAGCAAGAAAGTGGCGACGATGTATTCGTTCACTTCCGTGCAATCCAAGGCGACGGTTACAAGCAACTAGAAGAAGGTCAAGAAGTAGAATTTGATCTAGAAGATGGTGCTAAAGGTCCTCAAGCGGCTAACGTACACCCACAATAGTTCTTAGTACCTCCTTCGTGAGGTATTTAAATTATTGATAAAAAAACCCAGTTTAAACGCTGGGTTTTTTATTGCAAAAAATTCGTTAAAATAAGCTTATGAAAACATTTTATTGGTACGACTTTGAGACTTTTGGCATTAGCCCAAAAATAGATAGAATTTCGCAATTTGCTGGCATCCGCACTGATGAAAATCTTAATATCCTCGATGAGCATATGTTTTATTGCAAACCCACTCATGATTGTCTGCCATCACCAGAAGCTTGTGCAGTTACAGGCATTAGCCCGCAACTATGCGAACAGAAAGGCATGATTGAGCATGAATTTATTAAAAAAATACATGAGCAAATTTCAGCACCCAATACCTGCACTGCTGGCTATAACTCAATTCGCTTTGATGATGAGTTTACGCGCTACACACTTTATCGTAATTTTCTAGACCCTTATGCTTGGCATTGGCAAAATGGCAATACACGCTGGGATATTCTCGATGTAGTTCGCATGTGTTACGCACTCAAAAAAGATGCTAGTCTTAATTGGGTTTATGATGATAGCGGTAAACCAATTTTTAAATTAGACCGTCTTTCTCCTGCGAATGGAATAGAGCATTCGAATGCTCACGACGCCTTGGCCGATGTTCGGGCTACGATAGCTATCGCTAAAATTATTAAAGAGTCTCAGCCGCAACTATTTGATTACGCTTTTAAACTACGTGAGAAAAAATTTGTAGAATCTAAAATTAATCTATTTGAGCCTATGCTTCATACCTCTGGTATGTATCCAGCTCAAAAATCATGCACTCGTCTATCGGTTGCCTTGGCCTATCATCCAGAATATAAAGATCGAGTTATTGTTTTCAATTTAGATCAAGACCCTTCAATTCTTTTAGAACTTAATGTTGATGAATTAAAAGTGCTAATGTTTACCAAACAATCTGAATTGCCTGAAAATGTTGAGCGCTTACAAATCAAAGACTTAATTTTTAACAAAAGCCCAATGTTTGTCCCTAATATTTACAAAATTGAACCTAAAGTGATTGAACAACTTCAAATTGATATGGACACTTGCTTAAAACATCTAGATTTTATAAAAGATAATCAGTTAGCCATAGAAAAAGTTATCCAAAATTTATATAAAAATGACCAAGGGTTTGAGCAAAGCGATGATGCTGATCAATCTTTGTATGGCGGTTTTATGGATAATGCAGATAAACGCATTGCTGATCAAATACAAACATTAAATATAGAGGACCTGAAAGACTTTCATCCTAAATTTAAAGATGAAAAACTCTCTAACTTGCTCATACATTTTAAAGCTAGAAACTATCCAGAATCTTTAACAGAAGATGAGGCTGAAAACTGGTTTGAAACTGTACAAGGTAGAGTTCAGACGGGTGAAAATGGCTACCTCTCAGTTGATGATTATCTACAGCGTATACATAACATGCGTGAGCAGCATCCACAAAAGGAAACCCTTTGGCGCCAGCTTGAAAGTTATGGCGAATCGTTCTTCTAATAACCAGATAGATTTTTGACTGGGTCTTTTTGCTATTTAAATAGATGTCAGGTATAATCTTTGGCTATTAGGAAATTAAGCCAGAGAAGAAAATGAACGCTGAGACTCGTTTTGAAATGTTTGAAAGGTTACTGAAAAAGATACCTAATCCAACAACAGAATTAAACTACTCAACACCGTTTGAGCTTTTAGTAGCGGTTACTTTATCAGCACAGGCAACAGATAAAAGTGTCAACAAAGTAACGGATAAATTATTCCCTATTGCTAATACGCCAGAAGCTATTTTTGAGCTCGGTGAAGATACTCTTAGAGAGACTATTAAAACAATCGGTCTGTTTAATTCAAAAGCAAAACATATTATTCAAGCTTGTAAAATTCTAATCGATAAGTACGACTCAAGCGTTCCTGAAACTCGTAAAGAATTAGAGGCATTGCCGGGCGTAGGTCGCAAGACAGCAAATGTTGTCTTAAATACAGCATTTGGCCACCCTACCATTGCAGTTGACACGCATATCTATCGTGTTGCTAATCGTACAGCTATTGCTAGTGGTAAAACAGTACTTGAAGTAGAAAAAAAATTGGTGAAATTTATTCCTGATGAGCATCGCGTTCCTGCTCACCACTTAATGATTCTTCATGGTCGTTATACTTGCAAGGCTAGATCACCATTATGCACTGAGTGCATTTTGCTTGATTTGTGTGAATACGAAGAAAAGAACCTATAGTTTAATTCGTGCTTTACACACAAGATAGATCAGAACAAAGAAAATTTCTATCTGCCGCCTGGCAAAAGTTTCTAAATAAGCAGATCCTTGATCCGCTTGAAGATCAACTTACAAAAGTAATTGAAATTCATCCTGAATATCACACACTTATCCAAAATATTGAATCGGACTACTTTCCAGAGCAAGGTGAAGTAAACCCTTTTTTACACATTAATCTACATTTATCTTTACGCGAGCAATTGTCGATTAATCAGCCACATGGTATTCAAGAAATTTATCAAAAGATACTTGGTAAGACTCAAGATGCTCACAAAACTGAGTATTTAATGATGGACTGTATTGCTGAAATGATTTTTTCATCACAAAAGAACAATATACCTATGGATCATCAAGCTTATATTGAATGCTTAAAATCTATTGCCTATTAAAATAATGTTAAATATCGGCTAAGCACTTATAAATATTTCAGTCTTTCCAATTTACAAAGTTAGTGAGTAATTGTAGGCCATCATGTTGTGATTTTTCAGGATGAAACTGTGCGGCGAATATGTTATCTTTAGCGATAGCGCAAGTAAAATCTAAGCCATAATTAGTAGTACCGGCAACGATTGATGGATCGACATGAGCAACATAATAACTATGCACACTGTAAAAACGAGCGTTGTCGTCAATGTTATGCCAAAGTGGATGTTCTATCGATTGTTTAACGGTATTCCAACCCATATGTGGGATTTTAAGTTCATTTTTTTCAAACTTAACCACATCGCCAGACATGATTGACAAACCCTTTGTTCCACCATTCTCTTCAGAATGATCAAACAATAATTGCAAGCCTAAACAAATACCTAAAAATGGTTTTTCTTGAGCATTACGCTTAATAACATCTACTAGATTGTGATCATTTAATGCTTGCATACATGCACCCATTGCTCCCTGACCAGGAAACACAATGCGGTCTGCTTCGTTAATTAAATCAGCATTATCTGTTAAGAAAACTCGATCATTAGGCGCTACATGTTCAATAGCTTTTTGCACGCTACGCACATTGCCCATGCCATAGTCGACAATCGCAATACTTTGCGATCCAATAGGAGCTCTCTTAGCTTGCATATCTATGAATGCGCTACAAAGAGCCTTTGGTTGAAGGAATCATACCCGCTTGACGCTCATCAGGCGTTACCGCCATTCTTAGTGCTCGTCCAAATGCCTTAAAGATAGTTTCAGCTTGGTGATGCGCGTTCACTCCTTTTAAGTTGTCAATGTGAAGTGTCACCAATGCATGGTTAACAAATCCGGTAAAAAATTCTGAGAATAAATCAACATCAAATGTACCAATTAAAGCACGAGTAAAACGCACATTAAGCTCTAAGCCAGGACGGCCAGAAAGATCTAGCACAACACGTGACAAAGCCTCGTCTAATGGCACATATGAATGCCCATAACGAGTAAACCCTGTTTTATCGCCCACGGCTTTAGAGAAAGCTTGGCCCAATGTAATACCGATATCTTCTACACTATGGTGGTCGTCAATTTTCGTGTCACCATCACACTTAATGGTTATATCCATCAGTCCGTGACGTGCCACTTGATCTAACATATGGTCTAAAAAAGGCACACCAGTATCAATATTTGCCTGGCCTGTGCCATACAAATTTAGCTCAACTAGAATATCAGTTTCATTAGTTTTTCTGGATACTTTAATCATCTTTTTTATAGTTTATAAATACTCTTCAATTAAAATTTCAGCAATTTGAACGGAGTTCAATGCTGCGCCTTTACGAATATTATCAG
>CAYYGB010000104.1:0-4286 GCA_964471285.1 uncultured Candidatus Thioglobus sp. | reverse complement strand
ATGTGATGATGAAAGTTGTGGTTCCGGTTACTAGCCTTTGTCCTTGCTCTAAGAGTATTTCAAAGTATGGTGCGCATAATCAGCGTTCTCACATTACTATTAAGGCGAAAGCGACAGTTGGTAAGACTTTGTACATAGAGGATTTAATCGATCTTGCTGAAAAGAAAGCATCATGTGAATTGTATGCAATACTAAAGCGAGAAGACGAAAAGGTTGTGACTGAAAGAGCGTATGATAACCCTGCGTTTGTTGAGGACTTAGTGCGCGATATTGCAGTTGATTTGAATGCAAATGAAAATGTTAACTACTACCGTCTTGAATCAGAAAACTTTGAATCAATTCATAACCACTCAGCCTACGCATTGATTGAAAATCAAAAGTAAGCACATGAAATATAATACTGACAATTTAAGAATAACCTCAAGCGCGCCTATTATGGCGCCTAATGAGCTAATGGGGCAATTTCCTCTTAGTGAAAAAGGTTCTGTTGGTATTTTTCAAGCACGTGAAACCATTGCTAATATCTTAGCGGGTGAAGATAAACGACTGATGGTAATTGTTGGGCCTTGTTCAATTCATGATTCAAAAGCAGCGCGTGACTATGCACAAAAATTAGTTGCATTAAGAGAAGAGCTTAAAGAAGATTTATTTATCGTGATGCGTGTGTATTTTGAAAAGCCACGCACAACGATTGGCTGGAAAGGCTTAATTAACGATCCAGATCTAGATGAAAGTTTTAACATTGACAAAGGTTTAAAAATCGCCCGTCATTTGCTAACCGATATTGCTGATATGGACATGCCAGTGGCGGTGGAATATCTTGATTTAATCACCCCGCAATATCTCTCTGATCTTATTTCATGGGGTGCCATTGGTGCACGCACGACTGAGAGTCAATCACATCGTGAGCTGGCTTCTGCGTTGTCTTGTCCTGTTGGGTTTAAAAATGGCACTTCCGGATCGCTTAGAATTGCCATTGACGCGATTAAATCTGCTTATAGTCCTCATCATTTGTTGTCAGTCAATAAAGAGGGTGGTGTGAGCCATTACACCTCTTCTGGCAATGACAGTACGCATATTATTTTACGAGGTGGGTCTGATGGGCCAAATTACGAAGCCTCTCATGTTGAGAGTGCTTCTCAGCAATTATTAAGCGAAGGTTTAAATCACCGAGTTATGGTTGATTTCTCGCATGCTAATAGTGAAAAGAAATTTAAAAACCAGTTGAAAGTGGGTGCGAACATTGCAGATCAAATTTCAAAGGGTACTGACAAAATTTTTGGTGTCATGATCGAGTCAAATATCAACGAAGGCAATCAAGCGATTGGACCACTAGATTCTCTTGAATACGGTGTGAGTGTTACTGACAGCTGTATCAACTGGGAAGATACCAAATCACTGCTTAAAATACTAGCACAATCTGTGCAAACCAAAAAACAGCTAACTAATTGATTTAACAATCATTTAGTTGTTTAAATCTTTTGTAAAATCTTCATCTTATTTACACATTTTCATTGTGTAAATTTAAGTAGTTTAGGGTACAATAAAAGCTCGTTTAACTAAGCAATTTCTTGTATGTCAGATGATCCGATAAACACCGATAATCCCGAAGTTTTTGAGCCAAATTTTCCAATAGTTACTATTGAAGATGAAATGCGTGATTCCTATTTGGAATACGCGATGAGTGTGATTGTTGGACGCGCATTACCTGATGTTCGAGACGGCTTAAAACCCGTTCACCGTCGAGTTTTATACGCGATGGATGTTCTTGGCAATGACTACAACAAATCTTATAAAAAATCAGCCCGTATTGTTGGTGATGTGATTGGTAAATACCATCCACACGGCGATACTGCGGTATATGACACGATTGTACGAATGGCGCAACCATTCTCAATGCGTAATATCTTAGTTGATGGTCAAGGTAATTTTGGTTCAGTTGACGGAGATTCCGCGGCAGCAATGCGTTATACAGAAATCCGTATGACCAAGTTATCTCATGAATTATTACGCGATCTTGAAAAAGACACGGTTGACTTTACAGAAAACTACGATGGTTCAGAATCAGAGCCTAGTGTTTTGCCAGCTCGCGTACCAAATTTGTTAGTCAATGGATCATCCGGTATTGCAGTCGGTATGGCAACCAACATTCCACCGCACAATTTAGGTGAAGTGGTTGAAGCATGTCTTAGAACAATCGACAATGAAGATATTTCGATAGATGAATTATTAGAAGTTATGCCAGGGCCTGATTTCCCAACAGCCGGTATTATTAATGGCGCTAGCGGAATTCGCCAAGCCTATGAAACAGGCAAAGGAAAAATCTACCTTCGATCTGTTTCGCACGTAGAAGGCGAAGATAAACAAAGTATTGTCGTCACTGAGCTTCCTTATCAAATCAATAAAGCACGTCTGATTGGTAAGATTGCAGAGTTAGTTAAAGATAAGCGTATTGATGGTATTACAGGCCTTAGAGATGAGTCTGATAAAGACGGCATGCGCATGGTGATAGAGCTTCGTCGTGGTGAAGTGCCAGAAGTGATGCTTAATAATCTTTACAAGCTTACAGAAATGCAAACTGTATTTGGTATCAACATGGTGGCCATCGATAAAGGCATGCCTAAGCTGATGAAGCTTAAGGATATCCTAGAGGCATTTATCTCTCATAGAAGAGATGTGGTAACCCGTCGATCTATTTTTGATCTTAATAAGGCGAGAAATCGCGCTCACTTATTAGAAGGTTTGTCAGTTGCACTGCATAATATTGACGAAATTATTACACTCATCAAAGCAGCACAAAATCCAGCAGAAGCTAAAGCTTCTTTAGCGGCTAAAACTTGGCAGGGTTCTGTCATTAAAGAGCTAATTGGTGATCGCGATATGGCAATGTTTAAGCCAGAAGATTTACCAGCTGAATTAGGCCTGCAGGCTAGCGGTGATTACCAACTTTCAGAGAAACAAGCGCAAGCTATTCTAGATCTTAAACTTCATCGTTTAACAGGTCTTGAAAAAGACAAAATATTTGACGAATTTAATGAATTATTAGAACGTATTAAATATTTATTAGATATCTTACAAAATCCAGATCGCCTTATGCAGGTTATTCGCGACGAACTTATTGAAATCCGTGATGAATACGCAGATGCTCGCATGAGTGAAATCATCGAACATAAGATCGATCTAACACTAGAAGATCTTATTGCTCAAGAAGAGCGCGTGGTTACCTTGTCTCATGGTGGTTATGTGAAAGCACAAGCACTTAGTGATTATCAAGCGCAACGACGTGGTGGCAAAGGTAAAGCAGCCACTAAGATGAAAGACGAAGATTTCGTTGATCAGTTGTTTGTTGCCAATTCTCACGATACTGTTTTGTGTTTTTCTTCAGCAGGTAAAGTTCATTGGCTGAAAGTCTATGAATTGCCAATGGCTTCTCGTACTGCCAAAGGTAAGCCAATTATTAATTTATTACCACTGGACAAAGATGAAGTAATTAACGCAATCTTGCCAGTGTCTGAGTTTACCGACGACCAATTTGTCTTTATGGTAACCAGTAGTGGTACTTGTAAGAAAACCTCATTAACGAATTTTGCACGACCTAGAAAAGGCGGTATTATTGCTATCGAGCTTAGAGATGGCGACAAATTAGTCGGTGTTGATATTACTTCTGGTAATAACGATATTATGCTGTTCTCTGCGAATGGTAAATCGATTCGCTTTAAAGAGGCAGATGTTCGCGCTGTTGGCCGAACTGCCATTGGTGTTCGCGGTATGAAACTGGTTGATGATGAAATTGTCTCTGCTATTGTGGCAGATGATTCAAGTCCAATTCTTACAGCAACTGAAAAAGGTTACGGTAAACGTACAGGGTTAGATGAATATCGCGCTCAAGCACGTGGTGGTTCAGGTGTTATTTCAATTAAAACATCTGATCGCAACGGTAAAGTAGTTGGCGCTATTCAAGTAACTGACGAAGACGAAATGATGCTTATCTCAAACAAAGGAACATTGGTTCGAGCTCGAGCAGCAGATGTATCAATTATTGGTCGTAACACTCAAGGTGTTACACTGATCAATATCTCTAAAGGTGAGAAGTTAGTATCTGTGGCTAAAATCGCTGAAACTGAAGGGGAAGAATCAGATGATAACGCTGAAACTGACGCCCAAGATGAAAGCTAAGAAATAAGCCTGTTAATGAGTCAGTTATTGACTCATTAACAAAATTTGTGAAATTTTAAAATAGACCAGCTCGCAAGGGCTGGTTTTTTGTTTGTAAGACACAATAAGGC
>CAYYGB010000103.1:0-4303 GCA_964471285.1 uncultured Candidatus Thioglobus sp. | reverse complement strand
ATGGATGGATTGTTCGATTTATAATGCCGGCTGAGCATTCATTAGATACCTTACCAAAACCAGAAAACCCTGCGGTTAAAATTAAAAAAATTGATCAACAGAAATTCGTTGTCATTAAATTTTCGGGCTTATCCTCTGAGGATAACATCCAGCAACATGAATTAAAATTAACGCAATACATATTAGATAACGGACTACAAACTCAGAATAGTCCTATTTATGCGTTTTACAACCCACCATGGACATTGCCATTTTTACGTCGAAATGAAATATTAATCGAACTGAAATAATTAAACTTTACCTTTAATCAAATAAACAACAATCGCAATTATAAATCCAAGGATAAATAATTCAAACATCAGTTTAATCGTTGATTGAGTAACAAGCCACACCACCCTTTTCTGAGCCTGCTGCAAACATACAGCGAGTATTAGGGTTATCCGCCGGGATCCATTCGTAAACACGAATATTCCAACCAGCAGTTTCGATCAAATACTCAGATGATGGCTTAATAGTTGTAGCGCCCATCGTTGTCATTTTTTCCCAAATTCCTGCTTGAGAAGATACAGAAGCTGTAAATGCAATTAAGAATGTGATTAGTTTCATTTTCATATTTTTTTCCATTGTTTTTTAACTAAATTAATGCATGCCACGTTGTTTTTTAATAAGTTCATAGGCGCTAATAATACCTTGAGTTTTTTCTTTGGCAATTTTCATCATCTCTTCTGGCAAACCTTTAGCCACTAACTTGTCTGGATGATGTTGTGCTAACAATCGACGATAGACTCGTTTTAATTCTTTGTCAGTAAGACTCTTATCTGCGCCAAGCACTACGTAAGCATCATCGACCGTTAGTTGGCTCGTATGACTACTGGTGGCATTAAATTGTTGAATTAGATTTTCTAACTCATGAAGGGGGAAGTGTAGTTTTTGTGCAATATATCTAAGAGCGTCGTGCTCTGTATCATCCAAAATTCCATCAGCATAAGTAGCTTGAATTTGAATCTCTAAGAACATGCGGACCAGATGCGTACGTCTATGACTTTCAACACGGAACTGCTCAAGCACCTCATCTAGATTAAAGTCTTTATGTTTGCCTTGATTAAACAATTCTTTTGCAACTTTCTGCATATCATCTGCTAATTGCATATGTTGCATTACTTGCTGAGCCAAGAGAATCTCTTCTTTTGACACTTTACCATCCACTTTAGCAATATAGCCCATCACTGAAAATAAGCTACTGAAAAATGCTGCCTGAACACGCTGCTGATCACCTAGATGATGATCTTTATCGAATCCACCAAAACTAGACTTCCCTTTAGAAAAATTGCCCGCGAATGCCGCACCAAGCATTGCACCAAGTGGCCCACCAAGCATAAAGCCAAATGCACCGCCTAAAACTGTTGTCCACCAACTCATCAGTACGCTCTATTTTGAGACTTTTCTCTTAGGCTTTGAATCCCAAAAGCTTTTCTTCTTATTGTCTTTTTTATCTTTAGAATTGCTATTTTTGCCATATCTTGGCTTGTTTCTAGCACCATCCTTTTTAGGTTTTTTATTTTTAGGTGCTGGCTGATTTTTAAGTGACTCTGGTAAATTATGATCGGGTACAAAGTCATCCACCATAATGCGTTCTAATTTCTTTTGTGTAAGGCGCTCAATATCAAATAATTGCTTAGCTTCATCAGCGCTCACAAGCGATATTGCCTCACCTTTTGAACCAGCGCGTCCTGTTCTACCAATACGGTGTACGTAGTCTTCAGGCACATGCGGCAAATCAAAATTAACCACGTGAGGCAGTTCAACAATATCAATACCACGTGCAGCAATATCAGTTGCCACTAAAACATTTACCTTGCCGGCCTTAAAATCTGCCAAAGCTCTAGTACGAGCAGCTTGAGACTTGTTGCCATGAATAGCAGCTGCAGTAATACCTTTTTTGCCGAGTTGTGTTGCAATACGATTAGCACCATGCTTAGTACGACTAAATACTAATACTTGATACCAGCCATGGTCTTTAATTAGTTGCGTTAGTAATTCTTGTTTTTTAGATTTATCAACAGGATGAATCCATTGTTTGACAGATTTAACGGCTGAGTTACGCGGTGTAACTGATATTTCAACAGGGTTGTTAACTAAAGATTTTGCCAGTTTTCTAATATCATCAGAGAACGTAGCTGAGAACATTAATGTCTGTCTTTTAGGCGGTAGAGTTTTTAATATTCTCTTAATATCCGGCAAAAATCCCATGTCTAGCATTCTGTCAGCTTCGTCAAATATAATAATTTCAAGTTCATCGAACTTAACTGCATTTTGAGAATGAAGGTCTAATAGTCTGCCTGGTGTTGCAACCAAAATATCAACACCGCCACGTAGTTTTTGCATTTGCGGATTAATCTTAACACCACCAAAAACTACCGCTGATTTTAGCGGTAAGTGTTTACCATAAGTTCTAACACTTTCTTGAACTTGGGCTGCAAGTTCGCGAGTTGGCGTAAGAATTAAAGCGCGAACTTGGTTTGATTTGGTGAGCTCGCCTTTTGACAAAATTTGCAAAATTGGTAGTGTAAATCCGGCCGTTTTTCCTGTGCCTGTTTGTGCCGCTGCCATGACATCTTTACCTTCTAAAATCAAAGGAATAGATTTTTCTTGAATGGGGGATGGCGTATCGTAGCCTTGATTTTTAACTGCTTCTAAGATCGAGTCTGATAAGCCTAATTTTGTAAAACCCATAATAATTTCAAATAAGAATAAAGAAGCCTATTTTACATTTACCTTGTAAGAGCAATCTATAATACTTCGTATGAATAATTACCAAGCTATTAAAAGCCCTTGTATTGGAATTTGCAAATACAACAAAGACAGATATTGTGTAGGCTGTAAGCGCCATAGCGACGAAATAACTGGCTGGATAAACTACTCAAATGACCTTAAAAAAGCCATCATTAAAGATCTAAAAGATCGAACTATCGATGATTGAGCTACAAGATCATTCGATTATGTGCCCTTATTGTGGGGAATTTATCGATATAGAGGTCGATTGCTCTGAGCCTAATCAAAGTTATATTGAGGACTGTTCAGTTTGCTGTCGACCGATTAATATCACAACAACAATTGACTTTGATGAAAATGTTTATATATCAGCGACACATGAAGACGAATAGCTATTAGCTCATTTCTTCAGGTGTTCTTGCTTTAATGGTTAATGCATGTAATTCACCAGAATCAATTTCTGGGCGAACAGTTGCCAACACCATTTTCTGACGAGCTAGCAACGACATACCCTCAAAAACATTTGATACTACAACTGTAGAACAATTACAACCGTCACCTTGCATGGTAACGGTTGAGTCCTGAACACCTGCTTCTAGTTTTGCTTGAATTTCATCTAATGTCATTTTTTAAGCTCCGAACATGCCCTTAAGCATAAAGAAAAATATGATTGACATCAGTGCGCCAGCCGGCAATGTAATCAACCATGAAAGAAAAATTTTGTTAATCATACGCGTATCTAATGCAGCCATACCTCTTGCTAGACCCACACCTAAAACTGCGCCTACTAATACTTGCGTGGTTGACACTGGAAGACCGGTACCCGATGCAATTACAACAGTGGCAGCTGCTGCTAAAGTTGCAGCAAAACCTCTTGAAGGGGTAAGCTGTGTGATACCCGTACCCACTGTGGCGATAACCTTATGACCATAAGTCACTAGACCAAACACGATACCACCGCCACCAACTAGCAACACCCAAATAGGCAAGGCACTTTTTGCGCCAATTAGTCCGCCACTTTCAATAACACTATAAATCGCTGCTAAAGGGCCAATAGCATTAGCAACATCATTTGATCCATGAGCAAATGCCATTGCTGCTGCGGTAATAATCATCAGTACACTGAAAATTCTTTCCATAGAGGTGAAGTGGAAATCATCATTTTCATTAGGATCAACATGAATACGCCTAATAATAAGCGTGCCGACCAACATTACCAACAGTCCAAAACCAAATGCCAGCATGTAACTGGTCGATAAATCATAAGTTAAGCCAACATGCTTCAGTCCTTTAAAAATAGTAACAAGGGAAATAACAAAACCCACTAAAAACATATAAAACGGCACATATTTTTTAGCATTGTCAAACGGATGCTTAGTATCGATGATTAAATTTTGCAAACTTCTGAACAGCATAAATGCGATAACGCCCGCCAAAATTGGGGATACGATCCAACTCATGGCAATATTACCAACCTTACTCCAAGCAACAGCATCAACACCAACACCAACAGCGCCAAATCCTACAATAG
>CAYYGB010000102.1:0-4336 GCA_964471285.1 uncultured Candidatus Thioglobus sp. | reverse complement strand
ATTCTCTTGTGTGATTTATCTTTAGCACGTAAGTCATAGTGTTATCTGACGAGCTTAAAGCTCAAATTCGAGATTCATTTATTACGTTAAAGTCTGATATGTCGGACTTTAACGTACGCCCTTCGCAAAACAAGATGATTGCTGAAATCTCTAAAACTTTATGTGGAGACTATAAAGATTCTAACAAAATTTTATGTGTGGAAGCGCCCACAGGAACGGGGAAAACTTTTGCCTATCTTCTTAGTAGCATTCCCATTGCCAAGGCCAATAAAAAGAAATTAATTGTATCTAGTGCGAATGTTGCCCTACAAGAGCAGCTTTTATTAAAGGATATCCCTGAGGCTCAAAAATATTGTCAAGTTGATTTTGAGTATGCCTTAGTTAAGGGAAGATCTCGTTATGTTTGCATTCGAAATCTAATCAATCTTTGTGAAGATAGCGTTCCAGACGACACACTATTTAATTCAGATTTATTATTTGATGAGCCACCTGGTAAATATCAGCTAGAAGAAATGGGTGAGCTTTTGGAGGATTATTCTACCAAGAAATGGAATGGTGAAATTGACGACCTAATGCGCGCACCTGATCATAGTATTTGGCAAAAAATTAATTGTAATCGTTTTACTTGTACTGCAAAAAGTTGTGAGTTTTATCAAGATTGTGCTTTTTTCAAAGCTCGTAAGCAAATCACCAAGGCAGATGTGATCATTGCCAACCATGATTTAGTATTAGCAGATTTGGCTACAGGAAATACGGTGCTGCCTGATGTTGATGAGTCTATTTTTATTTTTGATGAAGCACACCATTTGAGCGCCAAGGCTTTGTCTCATTTTTCTTTAAGTACCGGTACTGAATTTATTAAAACCAGTATTCGCCAAGCTAAAGGTGTGAGTGATCAAATTTGTAAAATTAGCCAACAAGATTCCCCAGATATCAACATTAAACAAGTGGATGATTATTTATCTGATTTAACAATATTACTCAAAACGCTAGATTTTGATGAGGATGTTTATTTATTTGATAAAGGTGTGGTTGATCAGCCCATTAAAGACATTGCTAAAAATCTATTCATCGTCATTGGTAACATACAAAATAAGTTCTCTACATTAAGAGAATCTTGGGCTGATTATCTAAAAATTAAAGTCCTAGATAAAAGTATCGGCGACCCTATAAACACCGCTAGTGGAGAGTGTGAACAACACCTTTCAGGCATTGTAGAATTACTATCTTCTTTCTTGAAAAGTGATGATAACACCCAGTCTCCTCACTCTAGATGGATTGAAAAAAATACCCTGGCTAACAAAAAAATTAACTATAGCCTGTTTAGTGCGCAAACAGATGTATCTAGTAATTTAGACGCACTTATTTGGTCAAAAGCTTCTGGTGCAATCCTTACCTCTGCAACTTTATCGTCATTAGGTAGTTTTGACCGCCTTAACAAGCAGCTAGGTCTTAAAAAATCTGAGAATCAATATTTACGCCTACCTTCTCCTTTTGTGTTTGACCAGGTTGATTTTATCGTTGCTAAATTTAAGGCTAACCCTACCCAAGTGTTTGATCACACCAAAGAAGTTGCCAGCCAACTACTCAAGCGCATTGATACACAAGAAGGCACTTTGGTTTTGTTTGCTTCTAATAAGCAAATGCAAATGGTGGCTGATATGATTGAGAAAAAGCTTGATTGCAGCCTTTTCATTCAAGGCGAATACCCCAAAAAAACCATCTTAGAAAAACATACTAATTTGCGAAAAAATGGCGAAGGTAGTGTGATTTTTGGACTGGATAGCTTTGCTGAAGGTGTTGATCTCAAAGGGGATAATTTAACTCACGTTGTGATTGTTAAATTGCGTTTTAGCGTACCCACTTCACCAATCGATAAAACCTTATCTGACTATTTACAATCTCAAAATAGAAATCCTTTCATGGAGATTTCTTTGCCTGACGCGTCACTAAGACTAATACAAGCTTGTGGCCGATTAATCCGTACTGAAACTGACACAGGAAAAATTACTATTTTTGATAATCGTTTGGTGAGTAAATTCTATGGCAAGCAACTATTAGCCGCACTACCAAACTACAACATCGTTATCGAATCTTAAAAGCGCCAAAAAGCTTTATGTAATAGCGCCATTAGCGTTAGAATTTCCAGGCGACCTAATAACATTGAAAAACTCAAAATCCACTTGGCACTCTCACTAATAGAGCCGTAGTTTTCTGCCACACTCCCAAGTCCTGGACCAAGGTTATTAATACTTGCAGCTGCTGCTGAGAAAGCACTAACTTGGTCCATACCGGCAAACATGAGTGCTACTAGAATGAAAACAAAAGCGATCACAAAAAGTGAAAAGAAGCCCCACACTGAAACCAAAGTACTTTCAGCAACACTTCGTTGATTTAGCTTAATATTAATCTGCGCATTAGGATGAATAAATTTCTTGATTTCTTTCATGGCTAACTTAAACATGAGTAACACCCTAACCATCTTAATACCGCCACCTGTTGATCCGGCACAAGCACCTATAAAGCTGGCAAAAATAAGTAATACTGGTAGCATAAATGGCCATAGTGCAAAATTGGTAGATGCAAATCCGGTCGTGGTTGCCATTGAAATACTCTGGAAAATACCATATCTGAGTGCGTCTTCCACTGTTTTATAATAACTCTCATTCCATAAATCGATTGAGATTATCAAGCTTAAGACGCTCAA
Source organism: uncultured Candidatus Thioglobus sp. (assembly GCA_964471285.1). Taxonomy (GTDB): domain Bacteria; phylum Pseudomonadota; class Gammaproteobacteria; order PS1; family Pseudothioglobaceae; genus Thioglobus_A. The sequence continues at coordinate 1,629 of CAYYGB010000102.1, read as the reverse complement.
CACTAAAACATAGGCTTTAAATTCAGAATCCTTAAAAAACTCTAAAATATTTTTCTTTCGCCAAACAAAGAAATGTAAAGAAAAATTAATACCTGCTAAAAACATAAACACAATGGCTACTGATTCAATAGCGATAGAATCAAAGTATCCAATAGATAAATCATGGGTAGAAAATCCACCAATAGCAACAGTAGTATAGCTATGCCCGATGGCATCAAATACACTCATGCCTGCTAAATAATAAGCCAATGCGCAAACAAGTGTAAAGCTTAAGTAAATTTTCCACAATGCTTTAGCGGTTTGGGTGAGTTTAGGGGTTAACCTATCTTTAGAAATGCCACTAGACTCAGCATGATACAACTCCATACCACCAACGCCCAACATAGGCAAAATAGCCACTGCCAAAACAATAATACCCATGCCACCAAGCCATTGCAGCTGCTGACGGTAATACAAAATAGCCCTTGGTAAATCATCAAGCCCTGATAAAACAGTCGCGCCCGTTGTCGTTAGGCCTGACATTGACTCAAAAAATGCATCTGAGAAAGTCATTCTTAAAGACTCTGACAGTAAAAAAGGAATGGTTGCAAATAGTGACAAAACAAACCAGAAGCTCACCACAACTAAAACACCTTCGCGAATTCTAAAATCTTTAGTAGATTTTCTAAAAGGCAAATAAAGTAACAATCCACTGGTTAGTGTGAGTGCAAATGCTGTTAAAAATGATGAAGCTTCATTTTGTTGATAAATCACATCTACAACTACCGGAGGTAGTTGAGTTAAGCTAAAGACCATCAGCAGTAAGCCAATAGTTTTAAAAACAATACTAAATTGCATAATTTATCCCAGTTTAGTCAAAATAGCCTGCAAACAATTCTTCAACTTCGTGAATTTTGTTCACATCTGTTAATACCAAAAGCACATGGTCATCTTCTTCAATCACCACCTTTCTTGATCCCATAATAACTTCATTGTTGCGCACGATAGAACCCACGACAACACCATCTGGGAGTTTAATCTCACCAATGGTTTTACCTACTACATCCGAATGATTTTTATCTCCATGAACAATAACCTCAATCGCCTCAGACTTACCTTGGCGCAAGGAATGGACCATCATTGTATCTCCTTTACGAATATGCGCGAGGATACCACTGGTGGTAATTTGGTCAGGCGAGATAACCATATCTACATCTTCACTTTGCTCTGCTAAATCCTCATAAACGTTACGCTTAACAAGAGCAATTGTCTTATGCGCACCAAGACGCTTTGCCAAAATAGAAACAATAACATTAATTTCATCAGAGTCAGTAAGGGCTAAAAATAAATCCGTGTTTTCGATACCCTCTTCCAATAACAATTCCTCATCAGAAGCATTGCCTCGAAGTACCAATACATCTTCTAATTCATCAGCAATCTCTTTCACGCGATCTTGGTCCATTTCGATAATACGAACACGATGATTTGCCTCTAAGTGCTTGGCTAAATTAAGTCCAATACGTCCACCACCTGCAATAATAATATTTTTATAGGCTTTGTCTAGTCGTCTAAACTCTTTAAGTACTTTAGAAACACTACTTTTTTTGGTAACGAAATAAACACGATCGCCATCTTTGATTACCGTATCTC
>CAYYGB010000101.1:0-4485 GCA_964471285.1 uncultured Candidatus Thioglobus sp. | reverse complement strand
CGCCCTACCAAAGCATTTTTATAGCACTTTAAAACGATATAGGGCGTTTAAAGCGGTTCTTTGTTGCGGTTATGTTGCGACTTTTAACCTTTTTTAGCCACCATACTTATGACCCTTTATTACAATTAAAATTATACAGATTTGTAAAATATTCTAATCAAAAAAATAATTACTGTCTCATAAAAAATGACTTAAGATTTGTCCAAGATTAACGGGGCACTACACTTCGGATCACTATGCTTTTATAAAACAAACTGTAAAAGTTGAACCAACACCTACTTTACTAGAAATACTTAATATCGCATTATGTCTATGAGCAATATGACTAACAATTGCCAGTCCTAATCCAGTACCGCCATGCTCTTTAGATCTACCTTTATCAACCCTATAAAATCTCTCTGTCAGATGAGCTATATGCTTTTCAGGAATCCCCTTACCAAAGTCCTGCACATCAAGACATAAGTTTTGCTTTTCACCTTCGTACCATCTCACAATAATTTTTGTCCCTTCAGGAGTGTAAAAAACTGCATTTTGAACTAAGTTGTTACATAGACTAATAAGCTCTGTCTCAATTCCTTTTACTGTTTCATTGGTATCAACCTCTATGACAATATCTTGATTTAGATCCTGGCAAACATGGTTGATAATTTCCTTCATATCAATATCTACGCTAATATCCTGAATATCGTCAACACTCTCTAAACGCGAAAGTGTCAATAAATCTTTAATGATATTCCTCATTCTCTCAGACTGCTCGTATGCCGCATCAATCGAAGCAGATAATGACTCTGGCACCCTCTTATCTTCTTTAATCATTTCCAAGTATCCTAGGACCACTGTTAAAGGTGTACGCAACTCATGAGATGCGTTAGAAATAAAATTCTTACGTATCTCCAGTGTTTTATTTCTTTGAGTTATATCACGAGCAATTAAAAGTTTTGAGTCAGGACCAATTACAATTAATTTTAACAACAACTGTGCGGATGAATCTTTAGGGGACTCTATTTCCACTTCATAGCCATCTTCGTTAGAGTTTAATAGCTCGTGTAACTTAGGGGAGCGAATTAGATTATTAATACGCTGCCCCCTATCACTTTTAATAATATTCAATAGCAGATTAGATTTTTTGTTGTTCCAATCGATTTCATTATTTTGATTAATAACGATTGCAGCATAAGGGAAGCCTCTTAAGATACTTTGAGATCTTTTTAACAAGGAGTTCATGCGCTTCTTCCTACTATTACTCTTATTTTTAGTTTGCAGTGCCTGGTAATTAATCTTATCCCAAATGCCATCACTATCTGGAACATTATCTTGCTTAGCGCCATTAGCTGCCCAGATATAAAATTGTTGAAGTTTGTAATACATCCAAACAATATAAAGAAATAGACTTATTACTAAACTAATCAACCATTCGCCTGTTAGAAGGCCACCAGCTAATGTTGTAAGCACAATAATAGAGATGCGCCACTTCTCTATAGACCAAATAGATGGATTCATTGCGTTGTAATGGAGCTAAATTTATAACCCATATTGCGTACAGTTTGGATATGATCATCCGCTTTATGTGGTTTCAATATTTTTCTCAATCGTAGAATGTGAACGTCAACAGTGCGTTCATCTATAGCAATTGACACCCCCCAGATTTCATCAAGCAATTGCGATCGATCAAATACTCTATCCTTATTTTTCATTAGAAAATGCAGTATCCGAAATTCAGTAGATCCAATGCTAATAACATTACCGTTAATGGTTAGCTTATGTTGTGTTGAATTAATAATGACGTTTCCAATAATTAAGTCATTATTAGTAGCCAACCCTTGGGCGCGCCTCAATAGAGAGCGAATACGTGCATCCAATTCTTTTAATAGTACTGGCTTGGTCATGTAATCATCAGCACCCATGTCAAGCCCTTTCACCTTATCTTCCTCGCCAGATTTTGCCGTTAACATCATAATTGGTAAATACTGGTAATTAAAGCCAGCAAGTTTTCTAATTTTACCAATCAGCTTAACACCCTCAATATCTGGAAGCATCCAATCTAACAAAACTAAATCTACACTATTGCCACCAAGTAGGCTTAATGCTTGAAAACCCGTTCCAGCCTTAAGTGTGGTGTGTTGTTTAGTCTCAAGAGAAACACTAAGCATTTCTAGTATCGCCTTATCGTCTTCAACAATTAAAATAGTAGCCATGATACAAACCCTTTAAATCCAATTAGTCTTCTGATAGGTTAAATTCTGTATGACGAACATCCTGGCCTTTGACCAAGTAAATCACATACTCGCAAATATTTTGAGAATGATCTCCGATTCTCTCTAAAGCTCTTGCACACCAAGTAACGTGTAGCATATTTTTAATATTGCGAGGATCTTCCATCATATGAGTTACTAACACCCTAGAAATTCGATCAAATTCCTTGTCAATTTGCTTATCTGTTTCTACCACTCTTGCAGCTTGTTCTACGTCCATACGTGCAAATGCATCAAGCGCATCACGTAAGACAGTAATAACCTTATCACCAAGACTAGAAAGTTCAGCATTCATGGCAATATCACCCTCTAATGACACTAGCTTTTGAACATGACGGCCAATTTTTTCAGCCTCATCACCAATACGTTCAAGATCTGTAATAACCTTAATAATAGCAATAATAAGTCTTAAGTCACCAGCAGCGGGCTGTCTTTTAGCAATAAGTTGAGCGCAATTTTCATCAATTTCAACTTCGATCTTGTTGATTTTATAATCTGATTCAGCTACTTTTTTTGCCAATTCATCATTTTGCTCAATGAGTGCACTAATTGCATTTTCAACTTGGGCTTCAACTAAGCCACCCATTTTTAAAACCTTGCTTTTAACGCTCTCTAATTCTTTATTGTACTGCTGTGAAATGTGTTGTTTTGTTATCATAAATATACTCCTAATTATTATCCGAACCTGCCAGTGATATAGTTCTCAGTTAACTGATGCTCTGGATTGGTAAAAACTGTATTAGTATCATTAACTTCAACCAATTGTCCCATATGAAAATAAGCTGTTCTTTGTGAAACTCTAGCCGCTTGCTGCATTGAATGCGTTACGATTGCTATAGTGTATTTTTTACTTAAATCAATCATTAATTCTTCAATAACAGCAGTAGCAATTGGATCAAGTGCCGAAGTAGGCTCATCCATTAAAATAACCTCTGGATCAATAGCAATAGTTCTGGCAATACATAGGCGTTGTTGCTGCCCACCAGAAAGTCCTGTGCCTGGCTTATGCAATGAATCTTTAACCTCTTTAAAAAGACCTGCCCTGATTAAACTTTTTTCGACTAACTCATCAAGTTCAATTTTGCTGCTCGCTAACCCATGTAGTTTCGCCCCATAGGCAACATTATCATAAATAGACTTTGGAAATGGGTTTGGTTTTTGAAAAACCATTCCTACGCGCGCTCGCAATAAAACTGGGTCCTGTTGTTTATGATAGATGTCTTCACCATCTAGCTTAATTTCGCCCTTCATGTGACAATCTTGAATAGTATCATTCATGCGATTAAGACATCTTAAAAAGGTGGATTTTCCACACCCAGAAGGGCCAATCATGGCAATAATCTGATTTTTTCCAATATCAATATTAGCATCAAAAATTGCTTGCTTATCACCATAGAAGACATCGACATTACGCGCTGAAAATTTTGCACCACTAACAAAAGGCTTGCCAACAGTTTTATCGATTTCAATATCGAATTCTTCACGTTTTTCTATATTTATCATTAGTTCGTTTTACCTACCATTTCTTTTCAAATTTTTTGCGCATTATGACGGCTAAAAAATTCATTACAATTAAAAATCCCAATAACACCATAATAGCAGCTGACGTTCTTTCTGTGAATGCACGTTCTGGTGAATCGGACCATAAATATATTTGTACTGGAAGCACTGTAGATGGATCTGTAATACCTTGAGGGACATCTGCAATAAATGCAACCATACCAATCATTAGTAGTGGTGCGGTTTCGCCTAATGCTTGTGCCATACCAATAATAGTACCTGTTAATATTCCAGGCATTGCTGCTGGAACAACATGATGAAAAGTCGTTTGTACGCGTGATGCGCCTAAGCCTAATGCAGCCTCACGAATAGAAGGAGGTACCGCTTTTAGTGCTGCTCTAGAAGTAATTATGATAGTAGGAAGAGTCATTAGTGTTAAAACTAGGCCACCAATTAATGGAACTGATCTCGGCACACCAAAAAGCCCAATGAACACCGCCAGGCCCAATAAACCGAACACAATAGAAGGTACTGCTGCCAAATTATTGATATTAATTTCAATAAGATCTACCCATCTATTATTCTTAGGTGCAAATTCTTCAAGGTATATAGCTGCTGAAACGCCAATTGGGAAAGATAAGAGCATAGTGACAATCATTGTTAATAATGACCCAATCATTGCCCCCTTAATACCTGCCTGTTCAGGCTCTCTAGAGTCGCCTTCTGTAAAAAA
>CAYYGB010000100.1:0-4523 GCA_964471285.1 uncultured Candidatus Thioglobus sp. | reverse complement strand
TCAAATGCCTTTTCAGAGTCGGCTACATTATTCTGAATCGTTTGAAATGAAAACATATAAAACGACAGCACTGGCACAATTACCAGCATAGGAACAATTTTAATAAATGACCAAGTAAATTTAGAGCCAACAATATCCTTACCTATGTCACGCTTTAATCGGTTTACATCTGTATAAATATAATAAACAGCTATCACACTTAATACGATGTTATAAGATACTAAATAAGCCCACCAGCTACTAATCAACTCCGGATTTAAGCCTAAGTAAAACGTGCCTGAAATAGAAATTAAGAAGACTGCTGCCCAAAACCAGACAGGTGGTGACTTTATAAAGCTTTTTTGTTGACGGGTAGTCATTGACTGTTCTTAAATGGTTAGCTAATTATTTAGAATTATCTCATAAATAAACCGACAGTATCGTTACTTGTTGCTAAAATACAACAATGATTCAAACTCAACAGCAATTGACCAGTTTTTTAAACGCTATCAAGGCCGATACACATTTGGCAATTGATACCGAATTCAAACGTATTGATACTTTTTATCCTATTTTATGTCTGGTACAAATAGCCACAGAAAGTGCTGTTGATTGTATCGACATTCTAGCCATTGAAGATCTTGAGCCGCTTTTTGACAAGCTCTACCAAAAAGATAGCGTTTGGATTGTTCACGCTGCCCGCCAAGATATTGAAGCCTTATACTATCTATCTAAAAGGCTTCCAAGTCAGCTATTTGACACTCAAATCGCTGCTCACTTTCTTAATCACCCAGCTCAGATATCTTACCAAAATCTTACTGAAATTTTGCAAGGTGTTTTATTAGATAAGGCTTACACAAGACTAGACTGGACCACGCGCCCTTTGCCTGAAGAGGCCATTGAATATGCACTTGATGACGTGCGCTATTTAATAAAAAATTACTCGCAATTAATCGAGCAACTGACTCAGGAGCAGAAACTCGACTGGCTAATGGCAGATGGCTTAGAATTATCGGATATCAACTTATACTTGCCAAATCTTGATCAAGCCTGGAAAAAAGTTAAAGGCTTGTCGCGTTTGCCAAAGAGTGTCCATCAAAAAGCTGCACATTTAGCTGCTTGGCGAGAGGCTCAAGCCATCAAAGGTAACAAGCCTAGAAAATGGATTATGAGTGATGATCAATTAATCAATTACAGCCTTAACAAAACAAAAATGTCTGATCAAGATAAAACAACCTTTGGTGAATTTTTATCTGAGCAAGTTCAGCTCACACAGCAGCGTATTCAAATTGATGTACATCAAGCACCTACCAAAAGTGAAAACCAGCAAAAAAATGAACTGCAAATACTCATTAAAAAAATCGCAGTTCAGTATAATCTAGACGAAGCAATCATCGCTAATGGTAAAACATTGATGAAATTTATTCGTAGCGATCAATCCGTCAACTTTTTTACAGGTTGGCGCTATCACATTCTAAAAGAGGAGTTGGAAAATGCAAAATAGTCTTAAACCCGTAACAGCAGGAAATCTACCTGATGAGATTAATGTTATTATTGAAATCCCGGCACATTCATCGCCAGTAAAGTACGAAATCGATAAAGAAACTGGCGCTATGTTTGTTGATCGCTTTATTTCTACACCGATGTTCTACCCATGTAACTACGGTTTCGTACCAGAGACATTAGCAGATGATGGTGATCCAGCTGACGTATTAGTAATTACTCCTTATCCACTTATTCATGATTCAGTCATCACAGCTCGTCCAATTGGCGTTTTACGTATGACCGATGAAGCCGGTAAAGATTCAAAAATTTTAGCTGTACCGACTGATAAGCTTTGCAAGTCGTATCGTGATATCAAAGGTATTGATGATGTAGGTGCAACACTTAAAGATCAAATCGAACATTTCTTTCGTTACTACAAAGATTTAGATGATGGCAAGTGGGTTGAAATTGATGGTTGGGGCGATGCTGCTGAAGCAAAAATAGAGCTTCAAGAGTCTTTTGACGCATACAAGCCTTAGTCTTTGATTCAAGCCACCAACAATTTTCAAATTATTGGTGGCGAGCATCGAGGCAGGAAGTTTAATTTTCCAGATGCGCCAGGGCTAAGACCCACGCCTAACAAAATTCGAGAAACCTTATTCAACTGGATTCAGTTTAAGTCCAGTAATAAGGTTTTTTTGGATTTGTTCGCAGGTAGTGGCGCACTGGGATTTGAAGCACTTTCTCGAGGTGCTAAAAAAGTTATCAGCATTGAAAAAGATTCGGGTGCTTTTAAGAGTTTAGAAAAAAATCGGAAAAACCTAAGATCCGACAAAATTCAAATTATTAACGCCGATGCCCTAGACTTTTTAAGCAATAAAACCACCCAAACCTTTGATTTTGTCTTACTTGACCCGCCTTTTCATCAAAAACTACTAGAAAAAGCGCTAAAAAGGCTCTCAAAAGGTGGTTTTTTAGCATTAGGCAGCCAAATATATATAGAATCTGAATTTGAAATAACTGATGATTTCTTAAATCAAGAAATTTCGCAAAAAATCAAAATCAACAAACAAAAGCGCTCAGGACAAGTACACTACTGCTTAATTGAAGTATTATGAATCCAATTTACCACTAAAACTCCTTATGACAAAAAAAATCGCTATTTACCCAGGCTCATTTGATCCGATCACCAATGGGCACATTGATCTTATCAAGCGTGCGAGCAAACTATTTGACGAGGTTGTTGTTGGTATTACTCAAAATAGTAAAAAAACAGCCTTCATAAGTATTGATGAGCGCATCAGCTTATCTAGCGAAATTTTAAAAGATATTGATAATGTCAAGGTACTAAGCTTTAATACATTGTTAGTAGATTTTGCTGAAGAGCAGAATGCTCAAGTGATTTTGCGCGGGTTGCGCGCGGTGAGTGATTTTGAATACGAATTCCAATTATCTGGCATGAATAAACATCTAAATTCAAATATTGAAACCCTGTTTATGACGCCAGCAGAGCAATATGCCAACATCTCCTCTTCACTGGTTCGAGAGATTTTATCTCTTGGCGGTGATATCAGTCACTTTGTCCCTAGCTCGGTCGAAACCCTACTAAAAGAACGTCTTTAATTTTTTTACCCTTTTCTGCTTGAATTAAAAACACTCATCCCTATATAGGGTGTATATCAAATTACAAGGAGTAAGAAAATGTCAAAGATTATAGGTATTGACTTAGGAACAACTAATTCATGTGTGGCCATTATGGATGGTGGCACGGTTAAAATTATTGAAAACTCAGAGGGTGATCGTACTACCCCATCAATTGTTGCTTTTCCAAAGGATTCTGACGAAGTTTTAGTTGGTCAATCAGCTAAGCGTCAAGCGGTTACAAACCCTGAAAACACATTGTATGCAATTAAGCGTTTAATTGGTCGTCGTTTCGAAGAGGATGCTGTTCAAAAAGACATCGATCTTGTTCCGTACAAAATTGTTAAAGCAGACAATGGCGATGCTTGGGTTGAAGCTAATGGCAAGAAAATGGCTGCTCCTGAAATTTCAGCAAAAATTATTGGTAAGATGAAAAAAACAGCTGAAGACTACTTAGGTGAAACAGTCACTGAAGCGGTAATCACTGTTCCAGCATACTTTAATGATTCACAACGTCAAGCGACTAAAGATGCGGGCAAGATTGCTGGTCTTAATGTTAAGCGTATTATTAACGAGCCAACAGCGGCAGCATTAGCTTACGGTGTAGACAAATTAGTCGGCGACAAAACAGTTGCTGTTTACGATTTAGGTGGTGGTACATTTGACGTATCTATCATTGAAATGGAAGATGTTGATGGTGAAAAGCACTTTGAAGTGTTATCAACCAATGGCGATACTTTCTTAGGTGGTGAAGACTTTGATCAAAGAATTATTTCATACCTAGTAGAAGAGTTCGACAAAGAACAAGGTGTTAACTTAAAGAACGATCCAATGGCACTTCAGCGCTTAAAAGAGGCAGCAGAAAAAGCTAAAATCGAATTATCGTCTTCTGAGCAAACAGAGGTTAACCTACCTTACGTGACAGCTGACGCTTCTGGCCCTAAGCACATGAATATCAAAATTACACGTGCCAAGCTTGAATCATTAGTAGCAGATCTTATCCAGCGTTCGATTGACCCATGTCAAATCGCGCTAGATGATGCTAAGCTTACGGCTAGTGACATTGATGAAGTTATCATTGTTGGTGGCTCAACAAGAATGCCTAAAGTGCAAGAAAAGGTTAAAGAATTTTTCGGCAAAGAGCCTAAGAAAGATGTTAACCCTGATGAAGCAGTTGCTATGGGTGCTGCCATTCAGGCGGGCGTATTAGGCGGTGATGTTAAAGATGTATTGTTACTTGATGTCACACCATTATCTTTAGGTATTGAGACAATGGGTGGTGTAATGACTAAGCTTATCGAGAAAAATACAACCATTCCTACGAATGCTTCTCAAACTTTCTCAACAGCAGCAGACAATCAATCAGCAGTAACAGTTCACGTCTTACAAGGTGAGCGTGAAATAGCCAGTGCCAATAA
>CAYYGB010000099.1:0-4559 GCA_964471285.1 uncultured Candidatus Thioglobus sp. | reverse complement strand
AAGAGTTAAGAAAATACGATCCAGAATTAGCTGACAAGCCGAGAATGCTTGCAGTTAATAAAATGGATTTGTTGCCTGAAGATGAGCGCGATGAAGTGGTTAAGACTTTGTTAAAAGACATTGGCTACAAGGGTGAATTTTATAATATTTCAGCATTAAACGGCCTGGGCTGTAAAGACTTAGTCAAAGGCTTATTTATACTGGTTAAAAATAATACTAATGAGTAAACAAAGGTGGGTGGTCAAAATTGGATCGGCACTCTTAACCAATGATGGACAGGGGCTAGATGTCAACGCCATCAGTTCTTGGGTTGAGCAAATTGTTCAATTAAAAAACCAAGGCATTGAAGTTATTTTAGTGTCTAGTGGTGCTATTGCAGAAGGTATTAAACGCTTAGGTTGGTCGAGTCGACCAGAGGGTATTCACCAGCTTCAAGCCGCCGCCGCTGTTGGGCAAATGGGTCTGGTACAAACCTATGAATCTTTATTTTCAAAGCACACAATCCATACAGCACAAGTGCTATTAACGCATGACAATCTAGCTGACGCTCAGCAAAGTGACAACATTTCAGCAACCTTAAATGCACTACTTGAGCTAAATACAGTGCCGATTGTTAATGAGAATGATACGGTTGCCACTGAAGAAATTAAATTTGGTGACAATGACACCTTAGCAGCACTGGTTGCTAATTTGGTCGGTGCAACTCAATTGGTTATTTTGACAGACCAGGGCGGCCTATACAGCGCCGACCCTAGGCAAAATTCTGATGCTGAATTGATTTCAAAAATTCAGGTTGATGATGAAAAATTAGAAAAGGTAGCAGGTAGAACGGGCGGCTCATTAGGTTCTGGCGGGATGTATACTAAAGTGCTGGCTGCTAGAACGGCTTCCCATTCAAATACCAATACGGTTATTGCTTCAGGCAGACTTTCTGATGTCTTGATAAAATTAGGTGCTGGCGAACATGTCGGAACTTTAATCCATTGTTAGCTTATATCGGGCTTGGCTCGAACCTTAATGAGCCAAAGCAACAAATTAAAACCGCCGTTATGGCGTTGCACGGGACTAAAGACGTAGAGGTCGTTAATCTTTCTAGCTTATATCAATCGCCACCGGTGGATGATTCAAAACAGCCTGATTATATTAATGCCATTGCACAAGTTGACACACACCTGACGCCGTTAGAATTACTCTATGTTTGTCAAGATATTGAAACCAAGCAACACCGAGTACGTGAAAAAAAATGGGGCGCACGAACCATTGATTTGGATATTATTATTTACGGTGTTCAAGTGGTTGCCTCTAAGCAATTAATCATTCCTCACCCTGAAATGATGAATAGAGCTTTTGTGCTTATCCCATTGGCTGAACTTGAAGATGATTTAAAAGTGCCGGTGTTAGGCCCTATTCAAGATCTTATTGAGGAATTAGGTGAGTTTCAATTAACAAAATTATGAAACTACTCCAACTACAATCTTTCAAAGAAAGCGGTGAGAAGATCACTTGTTTAACCGCTTACGACACCTCATTTGCCAAGCTGTTCGATGAGTGCGGTGTGGATGTGATTTTGGTGGGTGATTCACTAGGTAATGTGATTCAAGGGGCACAAAATACATTAAGTGTCACTATGCAAGATATGATCTACCATACTCAAGCAGCTGCAAAGGGAGTTCAAAATGCCTTGTTGATTGCTGATATGCCGTATCAAAGCTATACCAATGCAGAGCAAACTCTAAAAAATGCTGAGCGTTTAATGAGCGCTGGTGCACACATGATAAAATTTGAAGGTGGGTCAGAGCATGAGGCTTCTTTTAAGCGCTTGCAAGCTAATAAAATTCCCGTATGTGGCCATCTAGGACTACAACCACAATCCGTTGTTGAAATGGGTGGTTATAAGGTGCAAGGCAAAGATGAGCAGAGTGCACAGCGTATTTTAAAGGATGCCAAAATGCTTGAATCTTGGGGGGTTGAAGTTATCGTACTTGAATGTGTGCCCGCTAAGCTGGCCAGCAAGATTAGTCAGGCGATTTCTATTCCAACGATCGGTATTGGTGCGGGAGTTGGCTGTGATGGCCAAGTATTGGTTAGTTATGATATGCTTGGAATTAACACAGGATATTTGCCTAAATTTGTCAAAAACTTTTTGACCGGTAATGACTCAATTGAATCTGCAGTAAAAGACTACATTGACTCAGTTAAAAATCAAACTTTTCCCAACGACGAGTATAGCTATTAATGCAAGTTTGTTCAAATAATAAGCAAATAGCTGATGTGGTTTCGATATGGAAATCTCAAGGTAAAACAATCGCTTTGGTGCCAACCATGGGCGGCTTACATGCCGGTCATTTGTCTTTAGTTCATCAAGCTAAAGCGAATGCTGATAAAGTTATTGTCAGTATTTTTGTCAATCCAACACAATTTGGCGAGCATGAAGACTTTGAAAACTATCCAAACACCTTAGATCAAGATCTATCTGAGTTAGAATCTTGTGGGGTTGATGCGGTCTTTACGCCAGACAAAAAGCAAATCTATCCAGACGGCTTTAAGAGTCCTTTAAAAGCTGGAAGCTTGTCTCAAGGATTGTGCAGTAATTCTCGCCCTGGTCATTTTGATGGAGTAGTTCAAGTGGTGAATTGCCTGTTTAAAATTACTACACCTGACGTGGCTATTTTTGGCCAGAAAGATTATCAGCAATTATTGGTTATTGAGCAAATGGTCAAAACATTAGCATTGCCTATCAAAATCCTATCGGGCGGTATTGTTCGTGAAAAAAATGGGCTTGCCATGAGCACCAGAAATCAATATTTATCAATGGATGAAAAAGAGCTTGCAACCAATTTATATAAAGCTTTAAAAGGGTTAAAACAAGAGATTTTACAAGGCAAAGAGATAGAGTTAGTTAGGCTAAATTCAAATAGGGCCTTGGAACAACATTTTAAAATAGAGTATTTATCAGTGCTTGACGCTAATACCCTTAAATCTATTGCAGACAATACCACCCAAATTGCGATATTATGTTCTGTATTTTTAGGATCAACTCGTTTGATCGATAATATAATTTTTAACAAAGGATAGCCATGTTTAGTATTTCGGATGAAGCTCAAGCGTATGTTGCAGATCTATTTGCACAGCAAGATGACCAAGAATTAGGTCTTAAAGTTGATGTAACACGTGCAGGAACACCAGCTGCAACTGTATCATTTAATTTTTGTCATCCAAAAGATCTGACACCAGGCTATGAAAAGTTTGAATATAAAGGATTTTTATCCTACATTGATAAAGCTAACTTTCCTTATTTAAAAGAATCAGAGGTAGCTTTAAAAGATGAAGGCACTGGTAAAAAACTAACGATTACCGCTCCTAATGCTAAAGGCGAAGAGCCAAAAGATGATGCACCCTTGGAAGAGAGAATTAAATATGTTTTGGCAGCTGAAATCAGCCCAGGATTGGCGTCACATGGTGGCTTTGTTGATTTGGTTGAAATTACCCAAGATAAGGATGTGATTCTTAATTTCGGTGGCGGTTGTCAAGGTTGTTCATCAGTGAAGGCAACTCTAGAGCAGGGTGTTGAAACCCAACTTCGAAATCTTTTTCCAGAGATTAAGTCAGTGCGCGATGTAACTGACCACACTCAAAAAGAAAACGCCTACATGTAAAAATTGCTCGAGGCTTAAGCCTCGATTTTATATGGTGTAAAATAATCGCTATGATTATTAAAATAGATGCAACTGAACAAGACCGTAAGCGTGCTAAAGCTGCTCACGAACTCTTTACTATCAACACCATTCTAATTCACATTATTGGTACATTGGGCCTGATAAAGCTACTTAATACTAGTATGAATGTTGCCATTGGGCTGACTATTGTCGTTTCTATGGGTATCATTTTTTACACCTATCTACGTACCAAAAAAGCTAAGAAAAACGATGCTTATTTGGTGTATCTGCATTGGCAAATGTCACTTAATCGCTATAAGATTTTAATCACCGCTTATGTGTTTTATATTCTAATCACTTCGCTCGGGTTAATTATTGGCGATAATGGTGTCAGCAGTATGGATGGCACTAGTATTACCGGTTCAATTTTGACATTATTAGGCACTGTACCGTTATTTTTCGCCGTGCTAGTTTCTGCCGTACTAGGCTCTGGCTCTATGTTTAATGCAGGTCGTGGAGAGGTAGAGCAAAAGTTTGCTCAAAAATATCCTCAATGAATGAGTTTGATCTAATTGAGAAATATTTCAATTGGAAGGGTGAAGATTCTAGCCTATTAGGGGTTGGTGATGACTGCGCCCTAATTTCAATTGACAGCCAATATCAAATAGCAACTAGCGTCGACACACTGATCGAAGGCGTACACTTTCCTAAAGATACTTCTGCCAGTGATATCGCTCATAAAGCCCTAGCGGTTAATTTAAGTGATTTAGCCGCCATGGGCGCAACTCCTCAATATTTTACGTTGGCGTTAACACTGCCTAAGCTTGATGAAATTTGGCTTAAGGATTTCTCTAGCTCGCTTAAAGCATTGGCCAATCTTCATCATAAAACTTAAGTGGGTGG
>CAYYGB010000098.1:0-4660 GCA_964471285.1 uncultured Candidatus Thioglobus sp. | reverse complement strand
CAAGCAATTAAAACAATATTTTCATTCTTATGAATAAGTGCCTTAAGTGCCGTTACGCTTGCCAAGGCGTTGGTTGCCTTGGAATCATTATAAAATACAATGCCTTTTTCATCTGACACCCATTCCAATCGATGTTCAAGCCCTTTAAAGGTTTTAATACAGTCAATCATGATGCTCATCTCTATACCGATTTGATCACCTAACGCTAATGCTGCTAGGATATTCACTACGTTATGTTCACCAATAAGTTGCATTTCATCAACTCCCATCAGCACGTCATCGCCTTTTAAGAAGTAGCAACTACCATGACAAGTTACAGTGCCAAAGTCTTGATCTTTTTTTGGCATGCTTATTCCAAAATGAATGGCAGAAGCTTTTTGAGGGATGAGTGACTCGTCAAGATTAACAACCAAATGTTGACAATATTGATACAGACTTAACTTTGAAGCTGCATAATGATCGAAACTATCATATCGATCTAGATGGTCAGGGGTGATATTCAGCACGACTCCAGCAAATAAATTTAGTTTTTTACTATAATCTAACTGGTAGCTTGATAACTCCAATATATAAAGCTCAACTTCGTCCTGCAAACAATCTAGTGCTGGTATGCCGATATTGCCACCAACAGCTACCTTTGTACCACTGGCTTTGGCCATTTCCCCTAATAATTGGGTGACGGTAGATTTACCATTAGAGCCCGTAATACCAATAACAGGTGCCTGGGCATTTCTAGAGAATAATTCTATATCACTGACAATATTAATGCCTTTTTCAAGTGCCCAGATTACGATTGTTTCTTGCTGGGCAATTCCTGGAGAGATGAAAATTTCATCAACCCCTTCTAATAGAGATTCATCCCAGTTGCCTAAAAAAGGCTCTACTGATGGGAACTCTGATAAAAATTCAGCTAATAATTTGGGGGTTTTCCGGGAGTCAGCTACTTTAAATGCAACTTTATGTTGCAATAAAAAGCGTGCAATGGAAAAACCGGTAACTCCTAAGCCTAAAACTAGTTTCATGCTATTGTTTTATTTTCAGTATAAAATATGATTATTTTACACACTTAATCCTAGAGGATAAATCATGAGTACATTTTCAACGACAACTATCAGCAACATACAAGTTAAAAATAAAGTTTTATCAGACACAATGAGACTACTTTCTTATACGCTTGTCTTTGGTGGACTGGCCTCTTGGTTTTCAGTGGCTTCAGGCGCTGGATTTGGCTCAGCCATAGTTAGCTCTATTGCTGCAATTGCTGTAATCTGGTTCGTACTACCTAAAACTCAAAATAGCAGCAAGGGTATTTTAACTGCCTTTGCTGTGGCAGGACTTTTGGGCTATTCAATTGGGCCAATGCTCACGCATTACCTAGCAATGCCAAATGGTGCAGATTTAGTTATCCAAGCCTTAACTGGTACAGGTGTTGCTTTTTTCGCCATTAGTTTTTATGCTCAAAATACAACCAAAGACTTTAGCTTCTTAAATGGCATGATCTTTTTTGCCATGATTGGCATTATCATTTTGTCTGTATTAAACTTTTTCTTTCTTGAATCTTCAGCTTTTAGTCTTCTCATCTCATTTGCAGTTGTTATGATTATGGGTGCTTTTATGTTGAGTCAAATGTCTGCTATTATTAATGGCGGCGAAACCAATTACATCTCTGCAACCGTTGGCCTTTATTTAGCACTTCACAACATGTTTACGAGCTTGTTACATCTTTTAGGTGCCTTTTCTAACGACGATTAAAACGTTATTATTACAATTTAATCATGATTGACAAAGAGGGATACCGTGCCAATGTTGGCATTGTTATTACCAATGACAAAGACCAAGTTTTATTAGCTAAACGCTATAAGCAAGATTCTTGGCAGCTGCCACAAGGTGGCATTGATCAAGGTGAGACCGATGTTGAAGCTCTTTTTCGTGAGCTAAACGAAGAAGTGGGTTTAGAATCTCATCATGTAAGTCTGATTGCTAAAACGCCAAAGTGGCTGCGTTATGACCTACCTGATTGCCACATTAGACGCTCTCAAAAGCCTATCTGTGTTGGTCAAAAGCAAGTGTGGTTTCTGCTACGCCTAACCTCAAGTGAAGATAATATCAAACTAGATACGCATTCAGATATTGAATTTGATGAATGGGCCTGGGTTGATTATTGGCACCCTATTGAAAAAGTAATTGACTTCAAAAAACCAATTTACGAAGATATGCTAAAGGCACTAGCACCTGTACTTTTTGATAACCAACACACTGTTCCCACACATTATTCACGTCCACTGAAGTGTTCTGCCATCGTTTTAGATAAAACCAATTAAAATCCCTGCTCTAATACCTTTATACATCAATATCCAATTGGTATAATTCACCTCTTATTAAGCATTTTGAAAAAGGATTTAGTAACGTGAATATTGGAATATTAGGATTAGGTACTGTCGGCGGTGGTGTTGTAAATGTTTTAAGCAAGAATAAAAGTGAGATTTTTGCTCGTACTGGTGAACAAATCAATGTTACCCACGGCGCAGTTAAAAGCATTTCTGAGCCTAGAATTTGCGCAGATGGTGATATTAATATTACTGAAGATGCCTTTGAAGTTGTCAATAATCCAGAAATTGACGTTGTTTTAGAGCTAATCGGCGGTACAACTATTGCCAAAGAATTGGTCATAACAGCAATCAACAACAACAAACACGTTATCACCGCTAATAAAGCTTTAATTGCCACTCATGGTAACGAATTGCTAACCCTAGCTAAGCAAAAAAATGTGCATTTACTATTTGAAGCAGCTGTTGCCGGTGGCATTCCAATTCTAAAATCTTTAGAACAAGGTTTAAGTGCTAATAAAATTGAACTGGTTGCTGGCATTATTAATGGCACAGGAAACTTTATCCTGACTGAAATGCGCGACAAAGGTAGAGATTTTGCTGATGTTTTAAAAGAAGCTCAAGATTTAGGCTACGCAGAAGCAGATCCAACTTTTGATGTAGAAGGTATTGATGCTGCTCACAAACTTGCTATCTTAGCCTCTATTGCATTTGGCTGTGAATTGCAGATGGATAAAGTCTCTACTGAGGGTATTAGCCAAATTAGTGGTGAAGATGTTATGTTCGCAACCGAGCTTAATTACTCAATCAAACACCTAGGTATTGCTAAAAAAGTTAATGGAGAGTTGCAAATGCGCGTCCATCCAACACTAATACCAAAGACACAGCTTCTAGCTAATGTTGATGGTGTAATGAATGCTGTATTGGTTAAGGGTAATGCCGTTGGACCAACACTTTACTATGGCGCAGGTGCAGGCGACGAAGCAACTGCTAGCGCTGTTATTGCAGACTTAGTTGACATCATTAAAGATACGGTTAGTCATGATGTACTGGGTTGGAAGTCACTTGTTGAAATTCCTAACTGTGATGCCAATAATATTGAAAGTGTCTTTTATCTGCGTTTATTAGCAACTGATAAGCCTGGTACGCTAGCGGATATTACCACCACACTTGCTAAACATAATATTAGTGTTGAGTCGGTTATACAAAAGCAAATTGATGCGCAAAATAACGCACACATTGCGATTATTACAAACAATGTTAAAACTGCTAATCTAAAGGCGGCAATAACGGAAATCCAAAGCCATGAATTCATCCAAGAGGATGTTAAAATTATTCATGTAGAAAACCTTGATTAAGGAGATAAGATAATGAGATACACAGGTCTAATTGAAAATTACCGCGACAGACTTCCTGTCAGTGAAACCACTAAACTTATCAGCCTTGGTGAAGGTAATACACCTTTAATCCGCTTAGAAAACATTCCAGCTATACTTGGTAAAGATGTTGATATATATATCAAATATGAAGGCTTAAATCCAACTGGGTCTTTTAAGGATCGCGGTATGACTATGGCAGTTACCAAAGCAGTTGAAGCTGGCTCCAAAGCTATTATTTGTGCCTCAACAGGTAACACTTCTGCAGCAGCAGCAGCCTATGCTGCTCGTGCTGGTATTAAAGCATTTGTACTTATTCCTGAAGGAAAAATTGCCCTAGGAAAACTTGCCCAAGCAATGATCCATGGTGCGGTTATTATTCAAATCAAAGGTAACTTTGATGATGGCATGCGTTTAGTTAAAGAAGTTGCTGATCATGCACCCGTTGCTATTGTAAATTCAATTAACCCTTATCGTCTACAAGGTCAGAAAACAGCTGCATTTGAAATTATTGAAGAGCTAGGCGATGCACCAGATTTTCATTGTCTACCTGTGGGCAATGCCGGCAACATCTCAGCACATTGGATGGGTTATACAGAATATCATAAAGATGGCAAAGCAAGTGGCACACCAAAAATGGTTGGCTATCAAGCTGCTGGCGCCGCTCCTTTTGTTAAAGGTGCAATGGTTGATAATCCTGAAACCATCGCAACTGCGATCCGTATTGGCCATCCACAAAGCTGGGACTTGGCTCACAAAGTGCAAAGTGAGTCTAAAGGTTGGTTTGATTCATTAACAGATACTGAAATTTTAAGCGCTCAAAAATTACTCACTGAGCAGGAAGGTATTTTTTGTGAGCCTGCGTCAGCTGCCTCATTAGCAGGCGCAATGCGCGATATCCAAAATGGCAAGATTCCTGAAGGCTCTAAAATAGTTTGCACGCTAACAGGTCATGGC
>CAYYGB010000097.1:1703-4735 GCA_964471285.1 uncultured Candidatus Thioglobus sp. | reverse complement strand
ACTAACAAGCTATATTCGTGGCCAGTCAGAACAAAAAACTTTTGATCGTGCTGATGTTTATAGGCGGCTATTTCAAGGTAATATGATCGCCTTTTTGAAAGACAATAAGCCCGAAATAAGCGAGGCATTGGGTGATGATTTTGACGAATTTGTATTGGAGTTTTATAAATCTTGGAGTAGTAAAACGCCATTTTTTTACAACATTGGCGATGAGTTTCTAAGTTACTGCGAATTGGCAAGTCAACAAGAAAAGTAATTAAATAAAAGGAAATAGAATGAAAAAAATAATCAATCAAGTGCTGTCCACTACTAACGATAACGGAGCCATGGTAACGATTAGGCTAATTTTAGCTTATGAGTTTTTTACGGCCGGATTAATGAAGCTGAATGGATCAAATTGGTACGGCTCTATACAAGACCAATTTCCATTTCCATTTAACTTATTTTCAGCTGATTTCAACTGGTATTTGAGTATGGGTGCTGAATTAACTTTGCCAATATTATTGGTTTTAGGTTTGGGAACGCGTTTCGCCGCGCTAGGTTTGATTGTTGTAGATATCGTTGCCTGGATTTCGGTACATGATGGCGGCTATACAATTAGTGATGGCGGTTTTAGATTGCCTCTTATTTTCTTGACCATGTTAATCCCAATATTAATTTTAGGATCTGGTAGATTTGGATTGGATTATTATCTAGGAAAGAGCAGTAAATAATAGAGCGAAAAGGTCTTTTTTAATACTTAAAATTTATTTTTTGATTAGCCTATTGTATTTGTAATTTTTAAGAGTAATATGCAGAATAAACATTCGGGGGAATGAGCGGTGTCAACTACATCAGAACTGATTTTCAATATAATGCCAAGGTTGTTTGTTTGGTTATTGTTAATCTTGTTTGCTATCATTATAGTAACCTTTATATTTGACATCAGTCAAAGTAAGAATGCCATCTTAAGAAACTATCCTGTTGTTGGACATTTCCGCTACTTATTTAACAATTTAGGAGAGTTTTTTCGTCAATATTTCTTTGCTATGGATCGTGAAGAAATGCCGTTTAATCGAGCTGAGCGTCAGTGGGTTAATCGTGCCTCAAGTGACAAAGATAATACGATTGCTTTTGGGTCCACTAAAAATCTCAATATACCGGGTTCAATTATCTTTATTAATTGCCCATTTCCAATGCTTGATAGTGACGCCGTTCAAACTAGAGCTGTAACAATTGGCGATGGCTATAGCAAGCATCCTTATGCTGCTAATTCAATTTTCAATATCTCAGGCATGAGTTATGGTGCAATTTCTAAACCTGCAGTGTTGGCATTGTCTGGTGGTGCAAAAAAAGCAAATTGCTGGATGAATACAGGCGAGGGCGGACTAAGTCCTTATCATCTTAAAGGCGGTGCAGATTTAGTGTTTCAAATTGGTACCGCTAAATATGGTGTAAGAAACGATGACGGTAGTTTGAATGATCAAAAATTGGCTGATATTGCCCAACATGATCAAGTAAAAATGTTTGAAATTAAAATATCACAAGGTGCTAAGCCAGGCAAGGGTGGAATTTTGCCAGGTATCAAGGTAACGACTGAAATTTCAAAGATTAGAGGGATACCAAAAGGCGTAGATTCTATTTCCCCAAATCGTCATATTGAAGTTTCCAATGCTGTTGAATTGCTCGACATGATTAACCATGTTCGAGATGTCACCGAAAGACCTGTTGGCTTTAAAACGGTTATTGGAGATATTAAATGGTTAGAAGCTTTATTGCTTGAAGTTAATAAGCGCGGTATTGCCTCTGCACCTGATTTTATTACGGTTGATGGTGGTGACGGTGGAACCGGTGCAGCACCTATGGCACTGATGGACAATGTAGGCTTGCCACTTAAAGAGGCTTTACCACTAGTGGTAGACAAAATTATGCAGTGTGGTTTGGAGGATAGAATTAAAGTCATTGCTTCTGGCAAGATGATTACACCTTCAGATGTGGCTTGGGCTATTTGCGCTGGCGCTGATTTCGTTACGTCAGCCCGTGGGTTTATGTTTGCTATTGGTTGTATTCAATCACTAAAGTGTAATAAGAATACTTGCCCAACCGGTATTGCCACCCACAATAAACGCTTACAAAAAGGGCTAGACTCTAAAAGTAAGGCTGTTAAAGTTGCAAATTATGTCGATAACATGACTAAAACAGTAGAAGTAATTGCGCATTCTTGTGGCGTTAAAGAGGTTCATCTCTTAAATCGAACGCACGTTAGAATTGTACAACCTGATGGTAAGTCCATCCCTATGAACGAACTATGCCCACTATGTGTTGAAGGAGAAGAAGAATGAAAGCGTCAGACCTATTTATAAAAGCGTTAGAGAATGAAGGGGTGGAGTATATTTTTGGCATTCCTGGTGAGGAAAATCTAGATTTTCTAGACTCATTACGTGATTCAAAAATTAAGTTTATTCTAACGCGTCATGAACAGGCAGCAGCCTTTATGGCCGCAACTTATGGTCGTCTAACTGGTAGAGCTGGTGTATGTTTAGCGACCCTAGGTCCGGGCGCTACTAATTTAGTTACTGCTATTGCTTATGCACAATTGGGCGGCATGCCATTGGTGGTGATTACTGGGCAAAAGCCAATTAAAGCAGGCCTGCAAGGAAAATTTCAAATTCTAGATATTGTTAGAATGATGGAGCCCTTGGTTAAAGATTCTGAACAGATTGTTTATGGAAGGCAAATTCCCTCATTAGTACGTGGCGCTTTTCGTATTGCAGAAGAAGAGCGTCCAGGTGCTGTGCATCTGGAGTTACCAGAAGATATTGCTAGTGAAGAAGTGGCAGATGATAGTGTTTTTCCTAGGCAAACAATCCATCGAGTATTTGCCAGTGATCGTGCAATTGAAAAAGCAGTTAAGGTTATTAAAGCTGCCAAAAGGCCTTTGTTATTGGTAGGTGCAGGCGCTAATCGTAAGCGCATTAGACAGCCATTGTCTGATTTTGTTAACAAGACAGGTATTATGTTTTTTAACACTCAAATGGGCAAAGGCGTACTGA
>CAYYGB010000097.1:0-1693 GCA_964471285.1 uncultured Candidatus Thioglobus sp. | reverse complement strand
TGAGTGGCGATGATGCTAATTTTATTGGAACCGCAGCATTTTCTTCGAAAGATTACGTGCATGAAGCTATTAAAAAGGCAGATTTAATCATTAACGTGGGCCATGATATTATTGAAAAGCCGCCGTTTATTATGAAAGGCAATGAGCAAAAAGTGATTCATGTTAATTTCCATTCAGCGCAAATTAAAGATATTTATTTTCCACAGGTTGAAGTGGTTGGTAATATTTCTAATTCTATGGATAGAATTAATGAAGCCCTAAATGAATGTTACGCATGTGATCGAACATGGATAGAGCCGATTCGTGAAAAAACTCGAAATGCCATTCACTCGCTAGATAACGACACATCTTTTCCAATGTTGCCACAACGCGTAGTGGCAGATGTTAGAAAGGTACTTAAAGACGACGGCATTGTGACATTAGATAACGGTATGTTTAAACTTTGGTTTGCCAGACATTATCATGCACATCAGCCTAATACTTTGTTGCTAGATAATGCGTTAGCAACAATGGGAGCGGGCTTACCATCTGCAATGGCTTGCGCTCTTATGTATCCAGATCGTCAAGTAGTAGCGGTGTGTGGTGACGGTGGTTTTATGATGAACTCGCAAGAACTAGAAACGGCAGTTA
This sequence comes from uncultured Candidatus Thioglobus sp., assembly GCA_964471285.1. Taxonomy (GTDB): domain Bacteria; phylum Pseudomonadota; class Gammaproteobacteria; order PS1; family Pseudothioglobaceae; genus Thioglobus_A. The sequence continues at coordinate 1,063 of CAYYGB010000097.1, read as the reverse complement.
GGCTTAAGCTTAATTTGATTACTATTATTTTTAATGATAGTGGTTATGGCATGATTAAATGGAAGCAAGCAGGACAAGATCTATCTAACTTTGCTCTTGATTTTAATAATCCAGACTTTGTTATGTATGCAAATAGCTATGGTGCTACTGGGCATAGAATCGCTTCTAGTGAAGAGCTTATTCCTACTATGGAAAAAGCATTTGCTGATGGTGGCGTGCATGTGATTGATTTACCGATTGATTACTCTCAAAATACCAAAACACTATTGGATGATTTGAAACAATTTCAAAACTAGGCTAAATATGTCAAATTTATTACAGGTTAAGCAGGCTTATACAGGTGAAGTATTAAAAGAACTTCAAATGCATGATAGTACCCAAGTAGATCAAATGCTGTCCATTGCGCAAAAGAAACACCTTGAAGGTGCGCTGCCGATTTATGAGCGTGTCAATATTCTAAGAAAGTTAGCGGATTTAGTAGCTAATGAGCATGAGCAGTTTTCAAAACTTATTGCCAATGAAGGTGGTAAGCCAATTCGTGATGCGCGAGTTGAAGTGACGCGTGCAGTTGGTGGTATTCATATTGCTATTACTGAAATTCAAAGCATTAAAGGTTTTGAAGTGCCGATGGACTTGAGTGCTGCAGGCGCTGGCCGAAAGGCTTTTACAATTTTAGAGCCTATTGGTGTGGTGGTAGCGGTGAGTGCTTTTAATCATCCATTGAATCTAGCTATTCATCAGGTTATTCCTGCAGTGGCAGCTGGCTGTCCTGTCATTATCAAGCCAGCAGCGGTCACACCTTTATCGACATTACGCCTGGCGGAACTTATTTTGCAAGCTGGCCTGCCAGAGGGTTGGGTGCAAGTTGCACTAACTGATAGAAAAAATTCTGAAAAATTGGTGACAGACCCACGTGTTGCCTTTTTTAGTTTTATTGGCTCTGCTAAAGTAGGCTGGTATCTTAAATCAAAACTAGCACCTGGTACACGTTGTGCTTTAGAGCATGGTGGCGTTGCACCACTTATTTTTGATCAGTACTCAGATGAAGAAGCATTTGCTAATG
>CAYYGB010000096.1:0-4746 GCA_964471285.1 uncultured Candidatus Thioglobus sp. | reverse complement strand
GCGATCAAGGCGGGGGATTTAGATTTTTTAGAAGGTCAATGGGTTCTCATTGAGGTCCTTGATATGGACATAGCTTTCAACCTTGGCTTTAAAAACCAGCAAATCGTGCAAACTCAATTTGACCAAGAGTTTGATCTAACCATTAGTGCCAATAGTTGTGACTTTCTTGATTTGATGAGTAAAAGAAAAGACCCAGATACCTTATTTTTTCAAAGAAAAATAAAAATGCAGGGTTCGACTGAACTGGGCTTGTATGTAAAAAACTTTCTTGATGCCTTTGAAGTGGATGCACATTGGTTGAGTGCAGGTGTTGACAAGGTACTACAAAATACCTATCCAATTCTTAATAAACTATTCTGTAATAAGCCTTAAATACTTACTCTTACTATGAAGCCCAACACGGTCGATGCGATGCACGGCCTAATTAAAGAGATACAAAACTCCCTACCTTTTAATAAAATTAAAGCTGATTTTTGTTCAGATACTTGTGCAGGCTGTTCAATTAAGTTGATTGATTTTCTAGCAGATGAAATTGAACACTGGCAACATCAATTAAATCAGGGCGCTGTTCCCAATTTTAAAGATTTGAATAAGTTAGCAAAAATGGCTAAAAAAATTCATGCTGTATTGTTAAAAAATCACCTAATTTAATTTGACTTTGGTCAATGACACCCGTCTTCGCAAAATATAAACTAGTATTTTTAATTATTAATGGTCGTCATGCAGCTTGCCAAACAAACTCTTATCATGGAATCACCTTTTTCCTTAGAAAATGAGGACTTGTATCAGCGCTGGCGAGATAAAAAATCATTCGCTTACCCTGCAAGGATTTCGGAGCTGTTAATAGAGGTTAAAGATCCCAAGAAGCTTAGTAAAAGTGAGCATGGCGCCTTATTGGCCTTAACCCAAAAAACCAATATGGCTATTTACGTTAGCAACACTGGTAACGACCCTTCTCCTTCAATACCCCTGGCTATTGCTAATCAATTCGGCCTCAAACAGATTAACAAGAATTGGCTGGCTGATGATACTGGCCTCACCTCTCTCAAAGTGGTTGACGACGATATTAGAAAAAACTATATCCCTTATACAAATCGACTCATTCATTGGCATACAGATGGTTATTACAATACGCCCAATCAACAAATTCATGCGCTTAATTTACACGTTGTTGAGCAGGCTAGTGAAGGTGGTGAAAACCAACTAATGGATCATGAAATTGCCTACCTATTATTGCGCGAAAAAAATCCAGACTTTATTCGTGCATTAATGGCGCCTGATGTGATGACCATTCCTGCAGGAACCCAAGCAGATGGTAGCGCCAGACCTGATCGATCAGGGCCTGTGTTTAGTATTACTACTCATGGCAATTTACACATGCGCTACACCGCCAGAAGTAGAAATATACAATGGTCTAATGCGCCGCTTGTTAAAGAAGCAGTTGATTATCTACAGAAAATTTTAGACAAAGAATTCTCATCTTATGTATTTAAAGGTTTGTTAGCGCCTGGTATGGGTTTAATCAGTAATAATGTATTACATGATAGGGCAGCATTTACAGATGACGATCAACATAAACGCCATTATTATCGAGCGCGCTACTTTGACCGATTAGCCAATACTGACTTTAGAGTATAAGAGTTAGCACCTCAAGCGTTCTGTAGCTCAATCTTATGCATGCCTGGCTTATCAAACCAGTATCCATCACACTGCTGATAAGTACTAAACGAGCTCAACGCTTCTAGCGCCTGACTGGTATTAATATCATTGTTAATCCTGTCTTTAAAAATTTGAATAATTTTATCAGTATTGGCAAATTGGGGGCTGATTCTCACAACATCTACACCCATTTGCTGCATTTGATCCATCTGCGAAACAAGATTAAAAGTATCGGCGGATAACGCCTGGATACCATTCATTGTCAAAAAAGATTGCTGCTCTTGGGTAGATAGAAGTAGCCCGTCTTCGTGTAACAAGCACTTGTATTGACAATCGTCCTTATCTAAGTCATAAGCTCTAGCAGTAAAGCAACGCGCTGAAAATGCTAAGGGCATTTGGCCAAATACAAATACCTCGGTTTGTAGTTCTGGATTAATATTTACCATAATCTGGTGCAAAGTTTCTTGGGACAATTCCACCGGAAAGCACCAGCGTACCAGCCCTTTTTTTGCCAATATATTAAGACTGGCTGCATTGTATAAATTAACACTGGGTCCTGTTACAAAAGGCTTGTTCTGTTTACTCCTTAAATTAATGGCGGCAAAATCATTCGCCTCTATTAGGTAGTCATCAGTTTTGCAGATTCTACTCAACTGCTTTAATTCTGAATCTGCTTCCAGCAAGGTCAAGGTCGAAAGCACCACCTCTTTACCAGAGTCACTAAGTTGTTTGGCAATCGTCAGCCAATCGTCCAATCTTAGTTGTCTACGTTTGGAACAAACCACTTCACCCAAATAAACAATATCCACTGGGGATCTTGAAACAGCGTCATAAAAATCAAATACTTTCTGTTTGTCCCAATAATAATAAATAGGGCCGAGTGAAATCTTCATTGCCAACTCCGATGATAAGCACCCAATGTGGTTTGGAACCCTTCAGACACCTCACTAAGCGCCTGATTCCATTCAGCCTTGGTTTGATAATTACCCGTTTCTAACTGTTCAAGTGCTGCTGACCAGGTTGTGGCAACGGTTTTAATATAGGCAGGGGAGCGTTGTCTTCCCTCAATTTTAATAGCTTTGACGCCAATTTCTTTCAGCATGGGCAGGATTTCCAAAGTGTTCAAACTGGTTGGCTCCTCAAGTGCATAATAAGTGCTATTCATTGACTCAAATCGGCCTTTGCACAGAGTGGGGTAGCCTGCAGGCTCGTGCTTTTCATAGGCATCGATCAGCACACCGCCCAATCTTGTTTCAAGCTTAATATCATTTTCAATATACTCAACGTGTGATGCTGGCGAACAGGCTCCATAGGTATTAGGGGAACGCCCTGTGGCGTAAGATGAGAGGATACATCTACCTTCCACCATTACGCACAAGGAGCCAAAACCAAAGACTTCAATATCTACTGGCGAATGATCAATCGCTTTCTTAACTTGTGCCACTGACAAAACTCGCGGTAGAACTGCACGCTTAATATTAAAGTTTTGATGATAAAAATCAAGCGCTTCATAACTAGTAGCAGAACCTTGCACCGATAAATGCAGGTTGAGTTCTGGATGTTTTTTGGCTGCATATTCCATAAGCCCGATGTCTGCCAAAATGATAGCATCCGCCCCTATTCTAGCGGCCCGATCAATTGCATCAGTCCAGCGTTGCCAAATTTCTGGCTGCGGGTAGGTGTTAATGGCTACGTACACTTTTTTACCACGCACATGTGCATAGTCCACACCCTGGCTTGCACGATCTTCGTTGAAATTTAGCCCAGCAAAATGACGCGCATTTGTGTCATCAGCAAAGCCAATATAAACCGTGTCGGCGCCATGATCAATGGCCATTTTAAGTGCTGGTAAATTACCAGCTGGGCAAACTAATTCCACTTGATTTTCTCCTGATTTTGCGCCTTAAGCTCGTCTTCAATAGCATTTAGAACTGCCCATTTTTTATGACACCATTCAGGCGCTAATAATTGTTGTTTGTTTGCTGTTCCGGTTAACCGGTGATAGATCATATTTTTTGGCGCCATGCGTATTAGTGCGACCACAGTCTTCACATAATAATCCATACTCATGGGCTGGTACTCACCTCTACGCCACTCATTCGCCAATTGTGTGCCCTTTACCACGTGCAATGGATGAAACTTCAACCCGTCAACGCCCAAATCTAACACCTGTTGCAAGGTTGATTTAAAGTGGCTGTCGTCTTCACCGGGAAGACCAATAATTAAATGTGTGCAAACCCGAATTCCCTTGGCTCTTGCTGCCAACAAAGTATGGCGATATTCCTCAAAACCATGGCCTCGATTGATACGCACTAACGTCTCATTAAAAGCAGATTGCAAACCCAGTTCTAGCCAAATATCATAGCCCTTGTCCTGATAACTCACTAGTAGGTCAATCACTTCGTTTGGCACACAATCAGGTCGGGTGCCAATAGACAAGCCAATTACGTCTGGCTCGGCGAGCGCCCGATCATACATATCCTTTAAGGTTTGTACATCTGCATAGGTATTAGTGTAGGCCTGAAAATAAGCAATATATTTTTTGGCTCCAGTACGTTTAAGTAGCACTTCACGCCCACTTTGAATCTGAGTTAGGATTGGGTCTGGCTGTCTGCCATTGGGGCTAAATGTAACATTGTTACAAAAGGTACAGCCGCCCACACCCTTTGTTCCATCTCGGTTAGGGCAACTTAGCCCTGCATCAATCGCCACTTTATGTACACGCTCCTTATACGTCCTAAGTAGGGATTGTCCAAAGGTATTAACATAATCAGATAGCAATCCAACGACCCACTAAAAACTAAAGCTTGTATTGTAAAAGTGAATGGCTGTTGATGAGTTGACGCAAGTCAACTATCTGAATTTTTAATAGACGAAAAAAAACCACTCCGTAGAGTGGTTTTTAACTAAAAGCGCAAGAGCTAGCTCAAGCGCTTAACGTGAATGCTAATTACTTAGCAGTAGTTTCACGTGAGTCTACAGCAGAGCTAGTCTTAGCGTCTGCGTAACCTTTAGCGTATGCATCAGCTTGCGCCTTAGCAAAAGCGTCAGCTTGACCTTTAGCGTATGCATCAGCAACACCTTTAG
>CAYYGB010000095.1:1223-4815 GCA_964471285.1 uncultured Candidatus Thioglobus sp. | reverse complement strand
AACAGGTTTTATTGAAATGGCGGGCAATGAGGTTTATAAAATTGCAGTCAACCGTTTATCTGAGCTAGCTGAAGAGACATTAAATGCAGTAGGCATGACGCCAGAAGAGCTTGACTGGATGGTACCTCATCAGGCCAATATTCGCATCATATCAAGTGTCGCTAAGCGCATTAAAACACCAATGGACAAGGTAATTGTCACTTTGGAAAATCACGGTAATACTTCAGCTGCATCCATTCCATTGGCTCTTGACGTGGCCGTGAGAGATGGCAGGATCAAAAAAGGTGACAATCTTTTAATGGAAGGTATTGGTGGTGGCTTTAGCTGGGGTAGTGTTTTAGTAAAATTCTAAAACTCCCTAGTTTGTAATTTTTTAATAAGTCGTTGTAACACCTGGGCGTCGACACTCAAATCACTCAAACAATCATTAGCTTGTAAATACAATGCTTGATAAGCATCTTTGGACTCTTGCAACCCAATAATAGCAGGATAAGTTGGTTTATTTTTTTCACTATCTGAATGCTGCTGTTTACCCAACACACCAACTGGTATCTCTATGTCTAGCACATCATCTTGTATTTGATAGGCCAAGCCAATAGCCTGGGAGAATATTTTTAACGTGGCGCGATCTTGCTCACTACACTGGGCGACCACCGCACCTAGATCAACTGCACAGCTGAGTAATTCCCCAGTTTTTTTACGATGCATACTTTCAAGCAGATCAATACTAACGGTTTGATCAACAATTGATAAGTCAATCGCTTGCCCTTCAGCCATTTCAAAGGCGGCATGTGTAAGAGATGATAATAAATCTATTTTTACTTGACTGTTCAATAAAGGATCATTCACCAATACCTCAAAAGCAAGTGCTTGAAGTCCATCACCTGCTAAGATTGCCTGAGCTTCATCAAAGCGCTTATGACAAGACGGTTGGTTATGGCGAATATCATCATCATCCATTGCTGGAAGATCATCATGGATAAGCGAATATGCGTGAATAAACTCCACCGCACAACTACTAGAATCCACCTGATCTAAGCTAGCACCGAACATATCTGCTACACAATAAGAAAGTATGGGTCTAAAGCGCTTACCCCCTGCTAGAACACTATATCGCATTGCTTCAGTGAGTGAGCCTTGAGTCGTTAAATACTGATCGAGCTTAGTATTAACCCTTGCAACATATTGATCAAATTCCATATAAATTAGTTACGAATCATCCAGTGGAACTTCATTAACAAACCCATCTTGTTCAGTGAGTTTTGAAATTTTTTGACTAGCATCATTAAGTGCTGATTGGCAAGATTTAGTTAGTTCAACGCCTTTAGAAAAATAAGCCAAAGAATCTTCTAAACTTAAATCACCAGACTCCATGGTTTTCACGATGTCTTCTAATTCAGTCAAACCTTTATTAAAATCGAATTTTTTAGTCATAATTTATCGCTTGCCTCCGCCGCCTGCTTTAGAGAGTATTTTATCCATTATTCGACTGGGCAATATTCTTTTCAATAGGGCGAATAATTTAGTTGGAAAAGTCACTCGGTAGTGAATTTTTGCCTTAGGCGCCTCTAAGGCGTGTAATGTACAGCTGAGAATTGATTCGGGTGCCAATGTGTAAGTGGCCAACTTACTTGATTTTAATCGCTTAATCATGCCTTGATAGTTCGCCTGATAATCACTGTTATCCATATCAACATTATCTTTAAATGCTAAATAAGCATTCGCCCTAAATTTGGAATCAATAGGACCTGGCTGAATAAGAGATAATTGAATGTTGGTATTAATAAGCTCAAGCCTTAGAGTATCTACAAGCCCTTCTATGGCAAATTTGGAAGCATTATACGGACCTCTAAAAGGCATTGCGACAAAACCTAATACTGAGCTTAGGTAAATAACTCTTCCAGAATTATTTTTTTTCATTATTGGCAAGACTAAATTGGTTAATTCATGCCAGCCAAAAACATTTGCCTGAAATTGAGCTTCAAGCACTTCCCTAGATACATCCTCTAAGGCACCAACTTGCCCATACGCACCATTATGAATTAATCCGTACAAAGTATCTGTTTGTGAGTAAATCTCACTCATGGCAAGCTTAATAGACTTGGATGAGGCAAGGTCTAACTGGTGAGATTCTAGTCCTAATTGCTTGAGTTTTTCTACGTCATTGGATTTTCTAGCCGTTGCAAAAACTCGATATCCAGCTTTTTTTAAACCCAGAGCAAGGCAAAGCCCAATCCCACTAGAGCAGCCCGTGATTAAGACTGAACGCATTATTTCTGAGCTTTAGTCCAGAAGTCAGCGACAGATTTAAGCTCAGGATTAATACTTTGTGAACGCAGCACCAGGAAGTCATAAGCCATTCGAAAGCCTTTACCTAATAGAATATCTTCAACTTTTTTAGGATCCATTTTCTCAAGACGGTTTTGCATCATCCAAGTGTCTTTAATGCGCGCTGTTAACCATCTTGGCAATGAGACTTGCTTAATTTGATTGATAATCACTTCTTCAGAAGCTTGACTCATGGCTAAATAAGTACTTTTCTGCTTTTTCTTGACGATTTCAAAACGCTCGTTTTGTGCTTGCCATAAAAACACTGCAAACAAAAAAGCAGGCGTTACTGGTTTGTTTCTCTTGATTCTATTAGAAGTATTATTAAGAGCGATTTTAATAAATTCATTCTTATGTGTTTGTCTGAATAAATGCTTTAACAAGTCATATTTTTCTAAACGCTCAAAAACCGCAAAACCATATTCATTATGAAATAATTTAATGCACTCTTCATATAAGCGAGCAGGTGAAATGTTACTAAGTAATGGCGCTTGTTGGTGAATAGCGTCTTTAATTTCATCACTTAGTTGAAAATTAAGCTTTGTTTGGAATCTAACAGCTCTGATCATACGAACCGGATCCTCTTCAAAACGCACCATTGGCTCTCCAATGATATGAATAGTCTTAGATTCAATATCTTGCAGGCCACCAATGTAATCAATCACCTCTTTGGTATTGATATCATAATATAGTGCATTAACTCTAAAATCACGACGAACTACGTCTTCTTCAATTTTTCCATAGCAGTTGTCACGCACAATGACACCACTTTTAGCAGTTTTAACTTGGCCAGATCTAAACGTCGCCACCTCTAAAAATTTTCTAGCTGAAAACATTACATGCACTAAACGAAAACGTCTACCAATTAAGCGAGAACGCTTAAATAGCTTGTTCACTTGCTCTGGCTTGGCATTGGTCGCGATGTCAAAATCTTTTGGCTTAAGGCCTAATAATAGGTCACGTACACAGCCACCAACTAGATAAACTTCAAAGCCAGCTTTGGTAATGGTTTGAACCACTTTAATTGCATCTCTATCGAGCAGTCTTTGATCAAAATCAACAGACTGGCGAACGATGGCGGTATTTTTCTTTTTACGAAATATGTTGAAGATCGACAATCGGCTTGGGACTCCACCCATTTTTTTGATGTTCTGCAATAACAGTTGTATAAACACCACCACGCACATTAAAAATAGCTTTTAAGCGCATGAATCTTGGATTAGTTGCTTTCACTAAATTATTTAAAATTTCATTGGTGACCGCT
>CAYYGB010000095.1:0-1213 GCA_964471285.1 uncultured Candidatus Thioglobus sp. | reverse complement strand
CTCATGAAAAACACCTTCATTACGGAATGACCAAATATACATTTTTAATGATTTAAGTTCAACACAAGCTTGATCTGCAATATATTCCAAATGCAAAGTGGCAAAATCTGGTTGACCTGTTTTAGGGCAAAGACAAGAAAATTCTGGCATATCAATTTGAATAACAAAATCACGCTCAGGATTAGGATTGTCAAAAACCTCAAGTTCTTTACTAGGATGTGAAGACATGGTTTCTTTGTGTTAAAAATGATGTTATTTTACACGCCTATAGAGACTGTTGAAATAACGATGCTAAAAAGGTTTTTTGATTAGTTGATTTAACTTTCCATGGCGATAAGCATAAAAAACAAAAATAATTAGTAAGACTAGTAAGTGCACCCACCATAGACCTATTACTGGCAATGTATCGCCCCTCTCCAGGCTTGATTTAGCTATTAATAATGCATTATTATAAATAATAAATACTATGACACCTACTAGCACACCCAAATTTTTGCCACCGCGTGGTGAGGTTTTACCCAGTAAGATCGCAAAGATAGATAGAATCAACACACTGATAGGCTGAGAGATTCGCCATTGCCATTCTGCAATCTCTCTTGTATCACTTGAAAATATAATATCTAGTGTTGGTTTTGATTCTGTTTTAATCTCTGTATTGTTACTTTGGCGCTTTTCACCATTAATAATTTGCAAATCATATTGATCGAAATTAAGAATCTTTTTATTCACTTCTGATGGAAATCCATGATATCGGGTGCCGTCTTTGAGGCGAAGATAAACACTCTTGGTTTTAATATCAGTATATTTTTGAGCCTGAGCCGCAAGTGTAATAATCGGCTCATTATTGGCCAAAGTGTAGATAAAAATTTCTTCCATATCTTGAGTTGATTCACCGTCAATATTTTTTACTTTTGACGCATAAAAGACAATATCACCACCCTTAAACTCTTGAAATTCACCTTCTTTGATAAAAGAAAATTCTGATGAATTTTCACTATGATCCATGATCATACTGCGCTGCTGCTTTGACCAGGGAACGGCAACTGTGGTTAAAAATAAAATAAAGATAAAAATAACAATAACGACTGGCTGAATAAAAACCATAAGATGCTTATCGCCAATACCTAATGAATTCATCACGACTGCTTCAGAATCTTTATAAGACTTACTAATTGCTAAAATAATTGCTAAAAATAAAGACAGGGATAGTATT
>CAYYGB010000094.1:0-4821 GCA_964471285.1 uncultured Candidatus Thioglobus sp. | reverse complement strand
AATTTTGAGGGCGAGGGTGATAGTGCTAGAATTCAAATCAAATTTAAATCAGCAGGTACAAAATGGCTAATTGCCAGCTATGCTAATTTAGAGTTTGTTTAGTTTTCTGATACGGACTCGGTGTGTAGCCATAAAACTGGCCAAATCTTCCGCATAAGTCACTAGGATCATTAAATTCAATACCGTAACAAACGGTTGTAATTGACTGATCTCTTTGTAGTATATCCACTGCCATTTCTAGTTTAAGTTACCAGTAAAAATCACTAGGTGTGTAGTCTAAGTGATATTTTATCGCTGTGGCGATGCTATCGGAATCTGTCACATATTGATAAAAAACATACCTATACTATAGTTGAAACTTCATAAAATAAAAAAGGGGAATATTATGATTTACGCACAACCGGGCTCAGAAGGCTCAGCTATTACATTTAAAGCACGCTATGAGAATTATATTAATGGAGAGTGGACGCCACCTGTTAAAGGGACTTACTTTACCAATGTAACACCTGTTACCGGAGAAGGTTTTTGTGAAATTCCTCGGTCAACGTCTGAAGATATCGATTTAGCACTTGATGCAGCTCATGCTGCCAAGATTACTTGGGGTAAAACATCAGTAACGGAAAGATCAAATCTGTTATTAAAAATCGCTGACAGAATTGAAAAAAACACTGAAATGCTAGCTGTTGCAGAGACCTGGGATAACGGTAAAGCTATCCGTGAAAACTTAGCTGCAGATATACCGCTTTGTGTTGATCATTTTCGTTATTACGCTGGTTGCATACGTTCACAAGAAGGCACAATGGGTGAGTTGGATGAAAATACAGTGTCCTATCAATTTCATGAGCCACTTGGTGTCGTTGGACAAATAATACCCTGGAACTTTCCACTGTTAATGGCAGCTTGGAAACTTGCACCAGCGCTAGTAACAGGTAATTGTGTCGTATTAAAGCCTGCTGAGCAAACACCTGTATCAATTTTGATACTCATGGAAATTATTGGTGACTTACTGCCACCAGGCGTTCTAAATGTTGTCAATGGCTATGGAAAAGAGGCTGGAAACGCACTCGCTACCAGTAAACGTATTGATAAAATTGCCTTCACTGGATCAACACCAGTAGGTTCACATATTTTAAGATGTGCTGCTGAAAATATCATCCCTTCAACTGTTGAGTTGGGTGGCAAATCTCCAAATATATTTTTTGAAGATATTATGCAACAAGATGATGACTATATTAGTAAATGTGCCGAAGGAGCCGTACTTGCTTTCTTTAATCAAGGAGAGGTTTGTACTTGCCCATCTCGTGCCTTAATCCAAGAAAGTATCTATGATGAATTTATTGCTATTGTTATTGAACGCTCTAAGCAAATTATTCGTGGAAACCCTCTCGATACAGACACACAAGTTGGCGCTCAAGCCTCTCAAGAGCAGTTTGATAAAGTTCTTAGTTATATCGATATTGGCGCAAAAGAAGGTGCTGAGTTGATACTTGGTGGCAATATTGCACAAGTTGGGTCTGAATTTGGTAACGGCTATTATATTGAGCCAACATTGCTTAAAGGTAAGAACGATATGCGAATCTTCCAAGAAGAAATTTTCGGACCCGTTGTTTCTGTGACAACCTTTAAAGATGAGGCAGAAGCTTTAGCTATTGCCAATGATTCTGAATTTGGACTTGGTGCTGGTGTTTGGACTCGAGATATCAATCTTGCGTATCGTATGGGTCGCAATATTCAAGCAGGTCGAGTATGGACCAATTGTTATCATTTGTATCCTGCTCATGCAGCTTTCGGTGGTTACAAAAAGTCAGGTGTAGGTCGTGAAACTCACAAGATGATGCTAAATCATTACCAACAAACTAAAAATTTATTGGTTAGTTATAGTACCAGTCCTCTTGGATTTTTCTAAAAAAAATAGCCTTAAAGAAGGCTAGATAATTTAAAAACCGCATCCATTGATGCGGTTTTTTTTAGTTTAAAGTTTTCTTTAAATCATCAATAGAAAAACTTTGAACAGTTTGTTCGTCAGTATAAACTGGCTTCATTTTAGTATGTGTACCTGCTTGTTTTTCAATTTCAGTTTGACGAGAAATAACAAGATTTAAGCAATCGGTAATCATTTTTTGTGTGTTTTCAGTCAATGGATGACGAAGACCTGGCTTGGTCATGGTGTCTTTTGCAACTGAGATTAGGGTTTTTCTCATAGCACTTAGCATTCTAACTTCTAAATCGGGTGTATTGGTATCACTCATAATAAGCTCTTAATAGTTTCTAAATGTTGTAAGTAGGTTATTTTATCGGATTTATACCTTCTATTACCTTGCATTGATTGTAGCTTTTCATTCGAACCCCAATCTTGATCAATGACCTCTAACACCATCTCTGGATGATTACAAATCAGCACCATGTCACAACCACTATCTAGGGAAATTTTTACACGATCTTTAATATTTTCAATGAATAAAGCACCCTGCATTGATAAGTCATCACTAAAAACAACCCCATCAAAGCCCAGCTTACTTTTCAAAATATCTTGAATCCAAACATTGGAAAATCCTGCAGGCTTATCGTCTACTTTTGAATATATCACATGTGCAGGCATAACTGCATCAAGACCCTGATCAACCAAATCTTTAAAAGTTACCATGTCTTGGTAAACTTCCTTTGCAGGACGGTCATCAATTGGCAAGTCTAAATGTGAGTCTAATGACACATATCCATGTCCTGGAAAATGCTTACCAACACATTTCATTCCAGCTCTATGCATGCCTTTAATCAGTGCCTGTGCTAACTTAACAATTGCATCAGGATTTGAGTGAAACGCTCGATCTCCAATCACTGAAGAATTACCATAATCCATATCAAGTACAGGTGCAAAAGAAAAATCTACGTCAATTTCTAACAACTCATACGCCAGAATAAAGCCACAAGAGCAAGCATATTTCATTGCTTTTTTGGGTTTTTTGTCGTAAAGCTCACCCAGCTTTGACATGGCTGGCAGATGCGTAAACCCTTCTTTAAAGCGCTGAACCCTGCCACCTTCATGATCAACAGAAATTAAGATATTTGGATTAACCACTCTAATTGAGGCAATCAGTTGTTTAACTTGATTAATCGATTCAAAGTTACGACTAAATAAAATAACGCCGCCAATGCTGGGTTTTGCTAATTGTGTCTCTTCTAATTGTGTCAGTGTCAGTCCTGACACATCCATCATGATTGGTCCTAGATTCATAGTTTTTCTAATTGATATAAGGTTTAACTTTGTACACTAAATACAAAATAGGCAGTCCGATTAAGGTGGTTATGATGAAAAATTGACTATAGCCAAATGCTTCAACAATACTGCCCGAATAGCCGCCAAATATTTTGGGTAGAAGTGTCATTAGTGAGGAAAAAATTGCATATTGGACGGCGGTAAATTTAATATTAGTCAAGCTAGATAAGAAGGCAATAAAGGCTGCACTAGCCAATCCAGCAGATAAATTATCCATGGTAATCGTTGCGTACAGCCAAGTTATATTGTGACCAACATTTGCCAAAACAATAAAGAGTAAATTGGTGAGTGCAGAAAGCACTGCCCCCAAAAATAACACCCTAAATACACCCCATTTGATTGCCATTAGCCCGCCTAAAAATCCTCCAGCGATGGTCATAAACAAGCCAAATGTTTTAGACACGGTGGCAATTTCTATTTTAGTAAAGCCCATATCTTGGTAGAAAATATTAGCCACAACACCAAGCACGATATCACTAATACGATATAAACCAATAACCGCTAATAACAATACAGCAACACTGACACCATATCGGCTAAAAAAATCTTTAACAGGGTCAATGTAGGTGCCATTAACCATAGACTTGTTAACCACATTAAGTTTGATCAGCAATCGAGTGGCAATATACGCTCCCGTAATGGCTAAGACTAATCTAACTGCACCAACAATAAATCCAGCCAGATGTTTGTTAGCAAAAATTTCAGTTAAGTTTGATTTAAGCGTTTTAACCAGCTCTGCACTAAAAATAAAGGTAGCAATAAATGCTGCCACTACGACTAAAAATAAAGCAAAAAATCGAACGTAATCTTGGGTGGAGTATTGCTCTTCACGGCGACTATGGTTCGGCTCTTTGACTAGCAAGGTAGTTACCACGCCCACCATCATAACCATGATCATAACTAGATAAGTATTAGACCAGGCTGAAAAACTATATAGCTCTTTGGTGGATCCAAAATAACTGGCTAAGAATAAACCACCTGCACCAGCCGCCAACATACCGATACGATAGCCTGCAACATAGGTCGCTGACAGTATAGATTGCATGTTTTTATCAGCTGATTCAATACGATAAGCATCAATAACGATATCTTGAGTCGCTGATGAAAAGCCTAATAAAACCGCGCCATAAGCCATAATAGTTAAACTATCGACGCCAGCTTTAGGGTCAACTGATGACATGAGTAAAATTGCACTCATGATTGCTAATTGTGAAACCAGCATCCAAGCACGACGACGACCTAATAACTTAGTTAGAATCGGCAAAGGTAGGCGATCCACTAAGGGCGCCCAAACAAACTTAAATGAATAGCCTAGTGCGGCCCAAGAAAAAAATGTAATACTAGATTTTGCAACGCCCGCTTCATTCAGCCACAGACCTAATGTAGAAAAAATAAGCAAAATGGGTACACCTGCTGAAAAACCCAAAAATAGCATGGCAGCTACCCGAGGATGGATAAACAATCGAAGGCTTTCTAACACTGAATCCAAGGCAAACCGTCGTGACGCCATCCATGCACATTGCCACGCTGATCTTCTTCATCAATAT
>CAYYGB010000093.1:0-4827 GCA_964471285.1 uncultured Candidatus Thioglobus sp. | reverse complement strand
TCACCACAGTTACCGGCAGCAACCTGAGCAGCAAATGGTGTTGATTTTCTAGAACCTCTAAAACCTGAACCGCCTGAAGTTGCCCAACAAACAGCATTACCATGACGGTCAGTAATCATAACGATGGTATTGTTAAAAGTTGCATGAATATGCGCAACACCATCAGTAACTACTTTTTTAGATTTCTTCTTAATTGGAGCCTTAGCCATAATATCTACCTATTATTATTTAATTAACTTACGAGGACCCTTACGAGTCCTAGCGTTAGTTTTAGTTTTCTGACCACGTAGTGGCAATCCTTTCCTATGGCGAACACCACGGTAACAACCTAGATCTTTTAAGCGTTTAATATCAAGTGAAACCTGACGACGAAGATCGCCTTCAACCTCAAATTTAGCAACTTCAGCACGTATCATTTCAACCTGGTCTTCAGGTATCTGTGAAACTTTAGTTGCTGGGTCAATATTAAGGGTTTCACAAATCTTTTTAGATCTTGTTTCACCGATGCCAAAAATTGACTGTAAGCCAATTACAATGTGTTTGTGTGTTGGAATGTTAATTCCCGCTATTCTAGCCATAGTTTCCTTATATCCTTACTTCTTAGTCTTAATTTTGCAAATATTTACGTGTTTCAATGCTTACAAAATTTGAATTTGAAAAACGGGCAATTATACGTTGCGCGTTTGACATTGTCAATTGAAATTAGCCTTGTCTTTGTTTATGACGAGGCTCTTTACAAATCACGCGAACAACGCCGTGACGCTTAATAATTTTACAATTAATACAAATTTTCTTAACTGATGCTCTTACTTTCATGATTGCTACCTTTTGTTAATTTAAGCCTGATTTCTTCATTAATGACTCGTACTGATTAGACATTAAATGAGACTGGGCTTGCGCGATAAAATCCATCACCACAACGACGATGATCAATAAACTGGTGCCGCCAAAGTAAAATGGCACGTTCCAATATAAAATTAAAAATTCTGGCAGTAAACATACTGCGGTAATATAAAGTGCACCTGAGGCAGTTAGTCGAGACATAACTGAATCAATATAATCAGCAGAATGCTTACCTGGACGAATACCTGGGATGAAACCACCAGATTTACGCAGGTTGTCTGCAGTGTCTTTAGCGTCAAATGTTAAAGCGGTATAAAAAAATGTGAAAAATACAATCGCTAAACCATAAAACAATACATACAACGGCTGTCCTGGGGATATGCTCGCTGTAATATCAGCCAACCAACCCATGCCTTCACTTTGTGAAAACCAACCGCCTAAGGTTGCTGGGAACAAAATAATACTTGAGGCAAAGATCGGTGGAATAACACCGGCCATATTAATTTTAAGAGGCAGGTAAGAACTTTGTCCACCAACCATCTTGCGGCCTTGTTGACGCTTCGCATAATTAACGGTAATACGTCGCTGCCCTCTTTCCATAAATACAACAAATGCGGTAACTAACAATGTCATTGCTAACAAAATAACCACCAATATAACGGTTAACTCACCGGTTGATACTAATGACAAAGTTGAACCAAATGCTGATGGTAGTCCAGAGACAATACCAGCAAAAATAATCATTGAGATACCGTTACCGATACCTTTTTCAGTAATCTGCTCGCCTAACCACATTAAGAACAAAGTTCCTGTTGTTAAAGTGACGACAGTTACCATACTAAATGTAAAACCAGTTTGAGTGACTAATGCCACACCACCTGCACTTTGAGACTGCAAAGCAATTGAAATACCATACGACTGAAACACGGCCAAAACCACTGTACCCATACGAGTATATTGTGTGATCTTACGCTTTCCTGTTTCGCCTTCTTTCTTAAGCTGCTCTAACTTCGGGATAACGGATGTCATCAATGTAACAATAATTGAAGCAGAAATATAAGGCATGATGCCCAGTGTAAAGATTGACAAACGCTCTAACGCACCACCTGAAAACATATTAAACATATCCAGGATAGTACCTTGCTGATCTTGCACTAAAGAAGCTAGCGCAGCGCTAGAAATAAAAGGAATAGTAATATGTGTGCCTAATCTAAAAACGATTAACGCACCCAGTAAAAACAGGATGCGTTTAGATAAGTCTTGAGAAAGGCCTAAAGGTTGTGACATAATTTACTCGTTCACTGAACCTTTAGCAGCTTCAATAGCCGCTTTTGCGCCTTTTGTTGCTTTAATACCAGTCAATGTTACTGCGCGATTAATTTCGCCTGATAACATTACTTTAACTCTCTTAATATTCTTAGTTACTAAGTTGTGTAATTTTAATACATCAACAGTAATATCTGACTCTTCTAACTTGTCGATTTCAGATAAAGTAACTTGTGAAGTAATAATAGAAACTCTTGATGAGAAACCAACTTTAGGAAGGCGACGTTGTAAAGGCATCTGACCACCTTCAAAACCTACTTTACTAAAACCACCAGAACGAGACTTTTGACCTTTATGACCACGGCCACAAGTTTTACCCCAGCCACAACCAATTCCACGTCCTACACGTTTTCTATCTTTCTTTTCACCTTCGCTAGGTGCTAATGTATTTAAAAACATTTTCTTAATCCTCTACTCTTAATAAGTAAGCAACCTTATTGATCATGCCTCTAACTTCTGGCGTATCTTGAAGGGTTACTGTGTGGTTAATTCTTTTTAAGCCTAAACCAGTTACCGTAGCACGGTGAGATGGCAAACGACCATAAAAACTCTTTAATAATGTTACAGTGACAGTTTTACTGGCCATTACGCTTCTCCGTTAATTTGTTCAACAGTTTTACCGCGCTTAGCAGCAACCATTGCAGGTGAAGACATTGAAGTTAAACCTTCAACCGTAGCACGAACAACACTAATTGGATTACGAGTACCATTACATTTAGCTAAGATATCATGAACACCAACTGCTTCTAAAACACTACGCATTGGGCCACCAGCAATAACACCAGTACCTTCAGATGCAGGCTGCATGTAAACTTTTGCAGCACCAATATGAGAAGTAATTGGGTAATGAAGCGTACCGTTAACTAAAGGAACAGCTTTCATTGCTTTTTTAGCTTTATCCATTGCTTTTTGAATGGCTGCAGGTACTTCACGAGCTTTACCCGTTCCGTATCCAACTTTACCTTTACCATCACCAACTACAACTAGTGCTGAGAAACCAAAGATACGTCCACCTTTAACTACTTTTACAACGCGACGAATATTAACTAATTTTTCAATGAATTCGTTGTCGTCGTTATTATTATTTTTCTTATATTCAGCCATTCTTGTCGCCTTTTAATTTTGTCTTAGTTGGAACTGTTGATTAGAATTCTAATCCGCCGCTTCTTGCTGCATCTGCTAACGCCTTAACACGGCCATGATATTTAAATCCTGAACGGTCAAACGCTACTTTAGTTACTTTAGCTTTTTTAGCTGCCTTAGCAATTGCAGTACCAATTTCAGTTGCCGCATCAACATTACCACCATTTTTTAACTTGGCAGTAAGTGTAGAGGCAGACGCAAGCGTCTTCGTGCCACAGCTACTGATGATCTGTGCATATATATGTACAGAAGTTTTGAAAATACATAGACGCGCAGTGCTTCTACTAGCATGCTGAGCTCTAAACTTAGTTGCTCTTCTTAAACGAGCTTGTTTTTTAGAAAGTTTCATTTTGAATACCTTATCAATTATTTCTTCTTAGCTTCTTTACGAACAACATGCTCGTCAGTGTAACGTACGCCTTTACCTTTATATGGCTCAGGTGGACGGAAAGCTCTAATTTCTGCAGCCACTTGGCCTACTTTTTGCTTATCCATACCTTTAACGACAATCTCAGTTTGAGATGGCGTTTCAACAGTAATCCCTTCAGGCAGTGCATAAACAACTGGATGAGAAAAACCTAATGTTAAATCTAATGATTTACCCATTGCTTTCGCACGGTAACCAACACCAATAAGTGATAGTTTCTTTTCCCAACCAACTGAAACACCTTGAATTAAGTTTGCTGTGTTTGCTCTTGCAGTACCTGCTTGAGCCCAAGCTAATTTTTCAGCTTTTTTCTCAACTTTTGCAATAGTGAAACTAATCTGGTCATCATTAAATGCAACCACAACAGCTGAGTTAACATCCATTGACAATTGACCTAATTTTCCTTTTGCAGTAACTGTTGAACCTGACATAGATACTTCAATGCCTTTTTCAATTGTAATTGCTGCTTTTGCTACTCTAGACATTTGATATCTCCAATATTAGTAAACACTGCACAATACTTCACCGCCAACATTTTGGGCAGTTGCAGATTGTCCGGTCATTACACCCTTAGGGGTAGAAACGATAACAATACCTAGGCCATTCATTACACTTGGCATTTCAGTACCAGCAGCATAAACTCTTAAACTAGGCTTAGAGATACGTTGTAACGTATCAATAACTGGCTTAGTTTCAAAATATTTAAGCTTAATAGTTAATGTTTTAGCGGCTTTCTCACCTTCAACAGAAAATGATTCAATATAACCTTCTTGCTGCATTACGCTAGCAATAGCAGATTTTAAATTTGATGCTGGGATATTAACTTCTTTCTTTGCAACCATTTGAGCGTTGCGAATGCGCGTTAACATATCAGCGATAGGATCAGACATACTCATATTATTTCTCCTTACCAGCTTGCTTTAGATAAACCAGGAACTTCACCATTCATAGTGCGTTCTCTAAGCTTAGTTCTTGCCAAACCAAACTTACGGTAAAAACCATGTGGGCGACCAGTCAAACCACAACGACTACGTTGACGAGTTGGTGATGCATCACGTGGAAGACCTTGCAACTTAATCGTTGCCTGG
>CAYYGB010000092.1:0-4841 GCA_964471285.1 uncultured Candidatus Thioglobus sp. | reverse complement strand
CAGCTGAGCAAGCAGCTAAACGCTTCTCTAAAGAAGAGCCTGGTAATATTTATGCGCGTTTTACCAACCCAACTGTAGGCGCTTTTGAGAGAAAACTAGCCGCGCTTGAAGGTGCGCAAGCCTGCGTCGCCACCTCTTCTGGCATGGCTGCTATTTTCGCCACTCTAATGGCGCTCTTAAAATCGGGTGATCATATCGTTGCTTCGCGTGATATGTTTGGCACAACTACTGTCATGCTAAACTCAATAGTGGCCAAATTTAACATCGACATAAGCTATGTTGATTTGTCTGATTTGCCTGCCTGGGAATCATCTGTTAACGACAAAACAAAATTATTTCTACTAGAAACACCCTCTAACCCATTGGGGCAAGTGGTTGATATTACTGCACTTAGTAAAATCTCTAAAGCGCATGATATTTTATTAGCGGTTGATAATTGCATTTTAACGCCGGCTCTGCAAAATCCAATAGCTCTAGGGGCAGATATTGTTATTCACTCTGCCACTAAATATATTGATGGCCAAGGTCGCTGTTTAGCGGGTGCTGTTTTAGGCACTGAAGATATTATGGAGCAGGTGCATGGCTTTGTTCGTGCTACAGGCCCTAGCCTAAGTGCTTTTAATGCCTGGATTGTTCTTAAAGGCTTAGATACACTTAGCTTAAGAATGAAAGCACATTCAGAAAATGCCATGAAACTAGCCACTTGGCTAGAGCAACAAGAATCTATCGAAAAAACCCATTACTTAGGTCTTGAATCTCACCCACACCATCAGTTAGCTAAAAGCCAGCAGTCTGGCTTTGGCGGTATCGTTTCATTCGAAATTAAAGGCGGACGTGAGGCGGCTTTCAAACTTATTAATGCCACGGAAATTTTCTCCATTACCGCTAACCTTGGTGATACAAAATCCACCATTACTCACCCATCTAGCACTACACATGGGCGTCTAACAGATGAAGAAAAATCAATTACTAATATTTCTGAAGGATTGGTCAGACTTTCTATTGGACTTGAAGATGTGAACGACTTGATAGCTGATATAAACAAAGGACTTTGATGTATAATTTCATCAAAAATGAAACTAGGTAGATCTATGCAAAATTCATATTCATACGAAGAGTTAATTCAATGTGGTAATGGCGAGTTATTTGGCCCAGGTAATGCACAATTACCACAGCCGCCTATGCTAATGTTTGACAGAATCACCCACATTTCAGATGAAGGTGGATTACATGGCAAAGGTGAAATTGTTGCTGAGCTTGATGTAAATCCTGACTTATGGTTCTTTGGTTGTCATTTCAACAATGACCCTGTTATGCCTGGTTGTCTAGGTTTAGACGCTATGTGGCAGCTAATTGGCTTTCACCTAGGATGGCTAGGTGGTCCAGGACGTGGACGCGCATTGGGTGGTAGTATTAAATTTACCGGCCAAGTGCTGCCAACTGCTAAAAAAGTTACCTACCGTATTAATCTTAAGCGTGTTATTGCTCGTAAGCTTTACATGGGTATTGGCGATGCAACGATGGAAGTTGACGGCAAGGTTATTTATGAAGCTAGCGACCTAAAAGTAGGATTATTTACTGACACGAGTGCATTCTAATGAATAGAGTTGTCATCACTGGAATGGGTATTGTTTCTAGCTTAGGCGCAGATTGCGATGAAGTACTAGAATCTTTAAAAACTGCCAAATCCGGCATTAAGTTTGATGAAACCTATGCAGAGCTAGGCTTAAGGTCTCACGTTTCTGGGCAAGTTGCTGAAGTTGATCCAAGTAAGATTATTGATCGAAAAATGATGCGCTTTATGGCAGATGCTGCCATTTATAATGCCATCGCTTTGGATCAAGCTATCAAACAATCTGGCCTAACTGAAGAGCAAGTTTCAAATCCACGTACCGGTCTGATTATGGGATCTGGTGGCGCTTCTAACCAAAATGTAGTTGAAGCAGCAGACATTCTAAGAGAGAAAGGCATTAAGCGTGTTGGGCCTTATCGCGTTCCACGCACCATGGGCTCAACAACATCAGCTTGTTTATCAACCATGTTCAAAATTAAAGGCATTAATTACTCAATCAGCTCGGCTTGTTCTACTTCAGCCCACTGTATTGGTAATGCTATGGAACAAATTCAAATGGGCAAGCAAGATGTTGTATTTGCAGGTGGCGGTGAAGAGCTAGACTGGTCATTAACGATGTTATTTGATGCTATGGGTGCACTATCAAGCAAATACAATGAAACACCTGAAAAAGCATCACGTGCTTACGATGCTGATCGTGATGGTTTTGTAATTTCTGGTGGTGGTGGCGCATTAGTTCTTGAATCATTAGAGCATGCTCAGGCACGTGGCGCGACTATTTTAGCCGAGCTAACTGGTTATGGCGCTACCTCTGATGGTTTTGACATGGTTGCACCATCAGGCGAAGGTGCGAAGCGCTGTATGGAACTTGCTATTTCTACTGTTAATGGCCCAATTGATTATATCAATGCACATGGCACTTCAACACCCGTTGGCGACACAAAAGAACTTGGCGCTATCAAAGAAGTCTTTGGTGATAATATTCCAAATGTTGGCTCAACCAAATCTTTATCGGGCCATGCACTAGGTGCAGCTGGTGTTAACGAAGCTATTTACTCATTACTGATGATGCAAAATAGCTTTATGGCTGAATCTGTTAATATTGAAAACCTTGATGAAGCTGCTGAGGGTGTTCCTATTGTTCAGTCAACTACCATTCAATCGATTAATCGAGTGATGTCGAATAGTTTTGGCTTTGGCGGTACAAATGCTTGTTTAGTATTTGAAAAATTCAAACCATAAATCAATCCAACTAAATAGATTAAAAAGGCCGCTTAATTTGCGGCCTTTTTAATATACGGAATGCTAGTTAACAATCTAAGGTCTGGTGTCAATCTCTTGTTTTTCCTTCTCAGAAGGAAGCATATCCTCTTTTGTAATACCCATAGCAAGAATCATAGAGCTAGCAACGTAGATCGAAGAATAGGTGCCAATAAGTACGCCAATCAATAATGCCAATGCAAAGCTATGAATGATCTCACCGCCCAAAAAGAACAAGGCTAGCAGCACCAACAAAGTCGTTAATGACGTCATAATGGTTCTAGATAAGGTTTGATTAAGGGCGCCATTAATAATAGTCGCTGGATCTACATGGCGTGTCGAAAGAAAGTTTTCGCGAATTCGGTCAAACACTACAATCGTATCATTAAGTGAATAACCAATGACCGCAAGAACAGCTGCCAATACGGTTAAATCAAATTCAAATTGAAATAGCGAAAAGAAACCCAGCGTGATAATAACATCATGAATCAGAGCAGAAATAGAGCCCAGTGCAAATCGATATTCAAAGCGAAATGCGACATAAATTAAGATACCTATCAATGCGTATAACATTGCCAAACCACCATCATTAGTCAACTCTTCACCAACCTTAGGGCCGACAAATTCAACACGTCGAATATCTACATCACTACCTAATAATTGAATGATCTTAGTGCTCAGCTTAGCACTTGAGATTGACTGCGGCTCAAGACGTATCAATATTTCATTGGTAGAACCAAAGTACTGAACGTTGGCTCTATTAAAGCCAGCCTCAGCCATTGTCGCTCTAACTTCAGATAGATCTACACCTTGCTTATAACCAACCTCGATTAAAGTTCCGCCTGTAAAGTCGATACCCAGTTTTAGGCCATTGGTGGTTAATGTAAAAATACTAAGCACAACCAGCATCGCTGAAAAAATCATAGCATAAGTACGCTTTCCAACAAAATCAATGCTTGGAACGTTTAAAGCTTTTAGACTCATATCGAGATCTCCTCTAATTTCTTACCGCCATAAATCTTATTAATAATAGCGCGTGAAACAATAATTGCTGTGAACATAGAAGTCACAATACCGATAGACAAAGTAATCGCAAAGCCTTTAATGGGGCCGGTGCCAAAACTAAAGAGTACCAGCGAAGCAATCAGCGTTGTGATACTCGCATCTGCAATCGTTAGTAGCGCCTTATCATAGCCTGCAGCAATAGATTTCTGAATATTGCTATTTGTACCAAGCTCTTCTTTAATGCGCTCAAAAATAAGTACGTTGGCATCAACTGCCATACCCACTGTTAGAACGATACCTGCAATACCTGGCAAAGTTAAAGTTGCTTGTAATAAAGATAAAACCGCCACAATCATCACCAAATTAAGCGTTAAGGCAACATTGGCCACCAAGCCAAAAACTCGATAACGAAATGCCATAAATATCAGCACTAAAATAAAGCCAACAATAACACTAATGACACCTTTGGCAATATTGTCCGCACCCAAACTTGGACCAATAGTTCTTTCTTCGATAATCTCAATAGGTGCTGACAATGAGCCTGCTCTTAATAAGAGTGATAAGTTTCTAGCTTCGCGTGCGCTATCAATACCTGTAATTTGGAACCTGGATGAAAAGGTTCCTTGAATGGTAGCTGCATTAATAATATCTTGCGTTTTAGAGCGCTTTTTAACTAACTTGCCATTTTCTGAAACTGTCTCAACTTTGTTTTCAATGAACACAACGGCCATTCGATGGTGCAAGTATCTTTTTGTGGTGTCTAGCATTGCTCGACCACCTGCACTATCTAGAGTGATATTAACCATAGGTGTCGCATTTTCAGAGTCTACACCTGAAGCGGCGCCAGTAATATTTTCACCCGTAGCAATCACTCGAGTTTTTAACAATAATGGGCGTCCATCTCTAAAATAATAAAGCTTAGATCCGATTGGCGCTCTGCCTGATTGAATAGCAGTTTGTGGGTCATTCTTTTCGTCAACTAGGCGAAACTCTAACGTTGCCA
>CAYYGB010000091.1:0-4861 GCA_964471285.1 uncultured Candidatus Thioglobus sp. | reverse complement strand
AGGTACAGTAGTTGCCTGATCTTCATATTCACCAATTTGATCAAAGTTTAGATATTGGTAAATTTGCGCCTCCATCGGCTCGATATCCTTCATTTCAGACAAGTATTCTTGCGCAGTAGGTATGTAGCCTAGTTTTGCAGAAATAGCTGCCACTTCGGCAGATGATAGATAGACGTTGGCTTCATCACCTAGACGGTTCGGAAAGTTTCGAGTTGAGGTTGATACAACAGTTGCGTTAGTCTTTACACGTGCTTGGTTACCCATGCACAATGAACAACCAGGCATTTCAGTGTGATCAGTGATTGCTGTGAAAGTGTCGTATACACCCTCTTTTTTAAGTTGCTTCTCATCCATACGGGTTGGTGGAGCAATCCAAAGTTCAGTATTCAGCTCAGTTTTATTTTTCAATAGTTGGGCTGCTGCTCTAAAGTGGCCGATATTGGTCATACATGAGCCAATAAACACTTCGTCAATTTTGGTGTTAGCAACATCGGAAAGTGTTTTAACATCATCAGGATCATTAGGACAAGCCAAGATTGGCTCTTTGATATCACTCATGTTGATTTCGATCACTTCTGCATAGTCTGCATCACCATCTGCTTTCATTAACTCAGGATTAGCCATCCATTTTTCCATAGCTTGGATTCGACGCGCAATGGTTCTCTTGTCGCCATAACCTTGTGCAATCATCCACTTGAGCATAACCACATTGGAAGTTAAATACTCAATGATTGGCGCCTTGTCTAAATAAATAGAACAACCTGCAGCTGAGCGTTCAGCAGCTGAGTCAGATAACTCAAATGCCTGTTCCACTTTAAGATTTGGTAAGCCTTCAATTTCCAGTACTCTGCCAGAAAAGGCGTTAACTTTTCCTTCTTTAGCAACAGTTAACAAGCCTTTTTCAATGGCTTTCAGTGGAATAGCATTAACCATATCACGTAGTGTAATGCCAGGCTGCATTTCACCAGAAAAACGTACGAGTACTGATTCAGGCATATCTAATGGCATAACACCAGTTGCTGCGGCAAATGCGACTAAGCCTGAGCCTGCAGGGAAAGATATACCAATAGGGAAACGTGTATGTGAATCGCCACCTGTACCGACCGTATCTGGCAATAACATACGGTTTAACCAAGAGTGAATAATACCATCACCAGGGCGTAATGAAATGCCGCCACGATTCATAATAAAATCAGGCAGCGTGTGGTGTGTTTCAATATCAACTGGTTTTGGATAGGCCGCTGTATGACAAAAAGATTGCATGGTTAAATCAGCTGAAAATCCTAAACAGGCTAAGTCTTTTAGCTCATCTCGGGTCATTGGCCCAGTAGTATCTTGAGAGCCGACTGTGGTCATTTTAGGTTCACAATATGTACCTGGACGAATTCCTTCAACACCACAAGCTTTACCCACCATTTTTTGTGCCAATGAGTAGCCTTTTCCCGTATCTTGAATTTCGACAGGTAGGCGGAATAAGCTAGAAGGCTCAAGCTCTAATGCTTCACGAGCTCGAGCTGTTAGACCTCGACCAATAATTAAAGGGATTCTACCTCCAGCTTGCACTTCATCTAGAATGACAGATGACTTTAATTCGAATGTGCTAAGCACTTCATCAGTATTGTGTTTTTTGACCACACCTTTATAAGGATAGATATCAATGACATCACCCATTTTTAGCTGAGTAACATCCAGCTCGATTGGCAATGCGCCAGAATCTTGCATGGTGTTAAAAAAGATTGGTGCAATTTTGCCACCCAAGCAAACGCCACCATCTTTTTTATTTGGTACGAAAGGAATATCATCCCCCATAAACCATAAAACTGAGTTAGTGGCCGACTTACGTGAAGAGCCCGTTCCCACAACATCACCTGCGTAAGCTAGTGGAAAACCTTTTTCTTGAAGTGATTGAATCTGACTAATCGGACCAATCTTGCCATGCTCTTCTGGGCTGATGCCATCTCGCGTCATTTTTAACATGGATAAGGCATGCAACGGAATATCAGGTCTTGACCAAGCATCTGGCGCAGGTGATAAATCATCCGTATTGGTTTCTCCAGTTACCTTAAAAACAGTAATTGAGATCTTTTCAGCAACCTTTTCACGGCTTGTAAACCACTCAGCATCTGCCCAAGATTGTAATACTTTCTGCGCTAGAAAATTACCAGCATCCGCTTTTTCTTTAACATCATAAAACGCATCAAACATTAACAATGTATGCGACAAGCCTTTTGCAGCAATTGGCGCTAGTATGTCATTGTCGAGTAAATCAACCATAGGTGCGATGTTATAGCCACCGATCATGGTGCCTAATAAGAAGGTGGCTTGCTTCTGATCGATTGCATTACAATGCTGGTCACCCTTGGCGACGCTCGCTAAAAAACCTGCTTTTACATAAGCAGCTTCATCAACACCAGGTGGTACACGATTAGTAAGTAGGTCTAGATAAAATTCATCTTCATCACCCTGGATTAGATGTTTAACTACTGAAGCAACTTGCTCAGCGTTGAGTGCCAGAGGCGGTAGATTGTCTTGTTGACGTTCGCTAACATGTTGAAGATAGGCTGATTTCATTGTGATTTTCTCGTCAGTAATAAAGCGTATAATTCTATCATTTTATTGCTGTCAAGTTTTTCATATTATAGTTTTTATCTTTCATATTATGAAATATAAGTCAGCTTCCATCTGATAGGCAACCTTATGAACCTGACACATCTTACGGCAATCTCCCCAATTGACGGGCGTTACTTTGATAAAACCAGCACACTTAGCACTATCTTTAGTGAGTTTGGCTTAATTAAATATCGCGTTCTAATTGAAGTTAAATGGCTGCAAGTCCTGTCGAATAATGCAGATATTGCAGAAGTGCCAGAATTTAGCCAAGAAGCTGCTCAATTTTTAAGCGATATTGCAACGAATTTTTCATTAGAAGATGCACAAGCAGTTAAAGATATTGAGCGCACGACTAATCATGATGTTAAAGCGGTAGAGTATTTTCTAAAAGACCAAATTAAAGGTAATGCAGAGTTAAATGCAGTAAGCGAATTTTTCCATTTCGCTTGTACATCAGAAGATATTAACAATTTATCACATGCCCTAATGTTGATTGATGGTCGTCAAGTGATGCTTGAGAAAATGCAAAATGTATTATCGTTAATCAGCAAGATGGCTAAAGATAATGCAGCCATTCCAATGCTATCACGCACCCATGGCCAAACCGCCTCCCCGACAACTGTTGGTAAAGAGATGGCAAACTTTGCTTATCGTCTAAAAAGACAAATTAAACAGTTAGAAGATGTCAAAATTATGGGCAAGTTTAATGGCGCAGTAGGTAACTTTAATGCGCATTTATCGGCTTATCCATCGCTAGATTGGCAACACATTACTCAGCAGTTTATTGAAGACTTGGGTGTTAATTACGCCATGTACACAGCACAAATTGAAACACATGACTATATGGCAGAGTATTTTCACTCCATTAATCGTTTCAATACAATCTTAATTGATTTTAGTCGTGATATTTGGGGCTACGTATCGCTAGGTTATTTCAAGCAAAAAACTATTGAAGGTGAGGTTGGCTCGTCGACCATGCCACATAAGGTTAATCCAATTGATTTTGAAAATGGTGAAGGAAATTTAGGTATTGCTAATGCTTTGAATACGCATTTAGCAGATAAGTTAGCAATCTCTCGCTGGCAGCGTGATTTATCAGACTCGACAGTACTTAGAAATTTAGGCGTTAGTTGTGCACATTGTCTAGTGGCCTATGCGTCTATTGCTAAAGGTATTGGAAAACTAGAAACCAATGAAGCGCGCTTGCATCAAGATCTTGATTCGTCGTGGGAAGTTTTAGCAGAGCCTATTCAAACCGTTATGCGTCGTTATGGCATTGAAAATCCTTATGAAAAACTTAAGGCGTTGACTCGTGGCAATAGTATTGACGCTAAAGTCTTAGCAGAATTTGTCAAAGATTTAGACATGCCAGAGGATGCTAAACGTTCGCTAGCCAAGCTAACTCCGATGAACTATACTGGTGATGCACAAAAACTAGCAGAAGCACTTGAAAAACTGATATAATTTCGCGTCTTATACATTTTGTGTAAGATTTAATTAAACAAAGGAGCAAAAAACCCATGGTTAAAATTAGACTAGCCCGCGGTGGAGCCAAGAAAAAACCTTTTTATTCAATCGTAGCAACAGACTCTAGAAAGCGTAGAGACAGTGGTTATATTGAGCGTATTGGATATTTTAATCCAGTTGCGCGTGGACAAGAAGTTAGGCTTACCATTGAAGAAGATAGATTAGCTTACTGGGCATCAGAAGGTGCGCAAGTTTCTGATCGCGTTAAGCAGCTTGTTAAAGAATTTAAAGATCCTTCGATTCGTGAGAAGCGTGTTGCAGCTCAAACATCTAGAGCGGCGGCAGTTACAGCTAAATTAGCAGCAGAAGCTAAAGCTAAAGCTGATGAAGAGGCGAAAGCTGAAGCTGAAGCAAAGGCAGCAGAAGCAGCAGAGGCTAAAGCCTCTGCACAAGCAGAAGCGGCAGCAGCAACAGAGGAAGAAGCGGCTGCTGAGTAAGTAGTGAGCAACAACTCTAACAATAAAAGGCTATTAATCGGACAGATTAATGGCCTTTTTGGCGTTCAGGGCTGGGTGAAATTATTTTCCTACGCCTATCCAAGAAAGAACATTCTTTCTTACCAACCTTGGCATATTAAAGTGGATGGCGTTTGGACAACGCTTGATATTGTTAAGGGCCGTGAACAAGGAAAAACTATTGTTGCACAACTTAAGGATGTAAACGATCGAGAAGATTCTAGGCGGTATATCGGCGTCGAGCTGTATATTGAAAAATCACAACGACC
>CAYYGB010000090.1:0-4942 GCA_964471285.1 uncultured Candidatus Thioglobus sp. | reverse complement strand
TTCTAGTTTTAAAACTATTCACGGGACTCTTGTAAGTTATGCCGATGCTAATAAATTAACATACTTTGGTTCAGGGCCATTTTTTCCTAAGCTTTCAGTTGAGTAGTCACTTGTCAAATTTTTAATTTAAATAGGCAGCTTGGGCTGCCTATTTTTTTAGCCGTTGCTTAATTGAATTGCACCAAGCTCTGAGACTCTCTTCCAAGCATGACCATAAATTACTTCATAGCTAGCGGGAAGCTTGCCATCTTGTCGGAAAGATTCGTACATTTGAATCATCAGTTGAAATTTATCTTTACCCATTAATGATTTGGAGCGAGCGCTCACACTTTGTGCGCCGATGGCTTTTAAGTCTTTTAGAAGATCGATAACGCTTTGATAAGTAAGCGTTAGGTTTTCCATTTCCATCACCGGAGATTGAAAGCCATTTTGTAAGAGTTGATCGCCAATATCGTGCATGTCGGTGAAGGTGTTCACATGGGTTTCGTTATCCACCACTGACCAGCTCTTTTTTAGCTCTTTAAGCGTATCTGGACCAAAGGTAGAGAATAAGATTAATCCGTCATTTTTAAGCACTCTATGGATCTCTGAGAATAGCTGATTAAGATCGGGGCACCACTGCATCATTAAACTGGATACAACTATATCAACACTATTATCTGCCAAAGGTAAGTGGCTAGCATTGGCGCAAATTTTGAGGCTTGCTGGGTTATGCTTAAGAGAGTTTTGGGCAAAATCTAGGCAGATAATTTTTGAGTCGACAAAACGTTTTTCAAGTTGTTGAGAGAGTAGCCCTGTACCAGCGCCTAAATCAAGAATAACATCAGATTTGGTAGTAATAACATCAAGCTTTTTACTAAGACGAGTGGCGATTTCTTTTTGCAAAAATGCATGATCCTCATAATCGTTTGAGGCTTTATTAAAAGCAGCCCTTACTTGAGACATTGCACAGCCTTATGGGTGATATTTTGCATGAGTTTTAAATAATGATCAGCACCTGGTTTAATATCAAAGCCGATGATGTCAATATCTGCTGTATTAATCTTCAAACCTTCGGTTAATACATTAATGCGTTTATGTGGGGTTTCAGTAGTGAAGAGTAAGCAGGTAACTTTTTCATCTTTCATGATTTTTTTGGCCTTTAAGATTTTAAAAATACTCAGATTTTCACCATGCTGACGACTCACACTGCCAACACTGTTAAGCTTGTAATTTTCGATAAAATGCTCAAAAGCATTGTTATAAGTGATGAGTGGTTGGTTGGTATAGCTTGATAATTGTTGTTGAGTAGTATCTTGAAGTTTATCTAGCTTAAGCTTAAGCGCGCCTAAATTAGCAAGATAAATGGCTTTATTTTTTGGATCAATTTTTACAAGCCTTTGGCTTAGAGCCTGAGTAAAGCCTTGCATATCTTGTATATTTAACCAACTATGGTGATTAGCTGCTCCGCTATGTTCATGATTATGACCTTGCTCAGTTTCACTTTGATCAACGGTTAGCACTTTATTTGCTTGAATATTACGAATAGATTTAGCTAGACCTTCTTCAAAATCTGGATGAACAATCACTACTAAATCAGCTTTTTCAAGTAAAGATATTTGCGACGGCTTTAGATGTGCATGGTGAGCTGATTGATTGCCGCTAAGTAATAATGTTGGCACGCTAACACCCTGAGTAAGAGCACTTACAATTGAATGAATGGGTTTAATGCTCACCACAATGTTTGGACTTGCAAAGACATTGGTGGCAAATAGTAGCGCAAGAAAGGGTAGTCGATAATTCATTATATTGGTCTCTTAAAAAAATAAATGGAGAGTTATTATATGCTTAATCAAGATTTTTAGTCAAGTAAGAAAACCCTTTATAGCTTACTAATGATTATACTATTTTTGGCAAATAAAGACAGCACGCTTAGGTGCGGGCAAGCCTTCAATGGTTAAATTATCATCATTTGGATCAAGGAAGTTTCTTAATGATTGGGTGTTATCCCCAATCCAATGGGTGGCGCGCTGTTCTTCTGGTGTGGTTTTGGTGACATCGATCAGCCTGATATTTTTAAAACCCGCTGTTTGTAGCCAAGTGTGTAGTGTGTCGGTAGACGGCAAACACCAAACATTACGCATGCGAGCATAGCGATCTTGTGGGATGATTTGATCACCATGCTGCTGGTCGATAACAAGTGTTTCTAAAATGAGTTCGCCATCATCAGCCATTACATTCATCAGTTGCTCAAGGTGGAGCATGTGATCTTTTTGGTGGTACAAAACACCCATAGAAAAAACACTGTCAAATGAAGAACCTTCAGGCATTTGTTCTAGTTTTAAAGGCAGTACATAAGCTTTTGGCGGCTGACTTATCAATGTACGAATAGCTTGGAATTGATAATTAAACAGTAAAAATGGCTCGATACCAATAGCAATCTCGGCGTCTTGCATGGCCATTAGATAGGTGAAATAACCATTACCAGAGCCAACATCCAAAACAGACTTACCAGTGAGTGGCTTTATGTGATCTTTGATTCGATCCCATTTCATATCGCCACGCCATTCACTTTCAAGCGCTAAATTACCTATCTGATAGGGGCCTTTTCGCCAAGGCATAAGCTGCTTTAAAGACTGGGTTAAATTTTCAATATCAACTTGAGTGTCAATGGCAACATAAGGATGTTTAAAACTTACCTTGCCGGGCTGTATCTGTTGAATATCAGCAATTGCTTTTTCCCATTTGGGGATATTGCCATTATTAACTGAGAATGCTTGATTAGATAATTTAACTAATTGATCACAAATAGGTGACAAGTTTGTCATATTACAATATTTTTCAAAATCGTTAATCATAAAAAACTAAGGTGATATAAAATAGAATAGTAAAGATGAATTTTAAATTATTTGGAGATTAAAGATATGACGATTAAAACATTAACTTTTGTAGCGGCAATAACTTTAGCAACTAGCATTATTGCTGGTGGTGATGACCGTGATATGGGCCCAGTAGAGTCTTTTGACTCAATGCAGCCTGTGACTGGAAAAACTGTTATTACTGAGCAAACGCCAGACACAATGACACTAAGTAAAGTGATTGGCCAAACGCCGTCAGGTTTTGCGGTAACACAAAAAGCACACCAAGCTTGTCAGGCAACATTAGGCTTGTCAGATGCCAACATTGCTAGATTTGAAGATGCACTAGCTGGTGGTTTCTTGTTTAACACTGGACCACTTAATGCAATGGGTACTTTGTTTTCTCCTGAGCGTTGGGCAGATTACTTTAGTTGTGTAAAAGGTCAGTAAAGTTTATTGATTAAAGACAAAAAAAGCCTGCAATTGCAGGCTTTTTTTACGTTTAGAGAAAGGTTTAAATCTCTAGTAGTGAGTTTTCTTTATCAGCTAATTTTGACTCTACTTCTTTGACGCTGATATCTGTTATTTTTTGAACATTGTCTTCTGCTTTTCTAGCCTCATCTTCTGAGACTTCTTTGTCTTTTAAAAGATCTTTAAAATCAGAGTTGGCATCTCGACGAATATTACGAATGGCAATTTTGGCATGCTCTG
This sequence comes from uncultured Candidatus Thioglobus sp., assembly GCA_964471285.1. Lineage (GTDB taxonomy): Bacteria > Pseudomonadota > Gammaproteobacteria > PS1 > Pseudothioglobaceae > Thioglobus_A. Next base: position 1,394 of record CAYYGB010000090.1, on the reverse strand, counting down.
CTTCATCTCTAACAACTTTAACTAAGTCACGTCTACGCTCTTCAGTTAATGGAGGTAGTGGAATACGAATGACTTGGCCCATGGTTTGAGGGTTAAGCCCTAGGTCTGAAGTCATGATGGCTTTTTCTACTGCCGCTGACATGTCTTTTTCCCAAACGGAAACCTTAAGTGTGCGTGAATCTTCAGCAACAATGTTGCCCACTTGCGATAAAGGAACCATTGAACCGTAATACTCTACTTGAACCTGCTCAAGTAAAGAAGGATGTGCACGACCTGCTCTAATTTTTCCAAAGTTGGTTTCAAGTGAAGCGATGCTTTTAGTCATACGGTCTTGAGCATCTTGTTGAATTTCATTTAACATAATTAGTTCCTTACAATAGTTCCTAAGGATTCACCCTTAAGAATGTTAGACAACGTGTTGGCGTCTTCAAGCATGCTAAAGACACAGATTTCAATATGATGTTCACGACACATAGCGAAGGCTGAAGTATCCATAATCTGTAGATTCTTTGAAATGGCTTCATCAAAACTTAGTGTGTCGTAGCGAGTTGCACTAGGATCTTTCATTGGATCAGCTGTATAAACGCCATCTACTTTAGTGGCTTTAAATACTGCATCTGCGCCAATTTCAATGGCTCTAAGTGTAGCGCCAGTATCTGTAGTGAAACAAGGCGCACCTGTACCTGCTGAGAAAATAACTACTTTGCCTTCGCTCAGTGCTTGCTTAGCTTTATTATGATCCATTGGTTCACAAACGCCACCACCAATTGGAAAGCCAGACATAACTAATACATCAACATCATTTTTGCGACAAGAGTCTGAAATGGCTAGTGCATTTATGACGGTAGCGAGCATGCCCATATGATCGCCAGTAACACGGTTCATACCAGCTTGAGCGAGTGCTGCACCACGAAAAATATTACCACCACCAACAACAATACCAATTTCCACACCTTGACTCTGTACAGATTTAATAATGCCAACAACTTTATCTAATGTGGCTGGATCAACAGTATTTTCAGAGCTGGCAAGTGCTTCACCGCTAAGTTTTAATAAGATGCGTTTGTATTTGCTCATGCTTAGTTTAAGTATTAGTAATAGTCATATAAAGAATAGAGTGATTTTACCTAGCTTGCTCGTTATAATGAACCCTTTGTCCGACATAATTTAACCTTGCATATGGATCAGATTAGCATACGTGGCGCTCGCGTTCACAATTTAAAGAATATTGATATCAACATACCGAGAAATAAGCTGGTGGTCATCACAGGTTTATCTGGTTCGGGTAAGTCATCTTTGGCTTTTGATACTATTTATGCAGAAGGGCTAAGACGCTATGTTGAGTCATTATCAGATTATGCCAGACAGTTTTTATCCCTTATGGAAAAACCTGA
>CAYYGB010000089.1:0-4955 GCA_964471285.1 uncultured Candidatus Thioglobus sp. | reverse complement strand
CATCGTCAGCTACTTTAACACGCACAATAGAGGCCATAGTGATATCGCCTGTGTCTAATAATGTGTTTGTCATTGGCATATAAACCTTTGACATAGACTCTGGATGTAATTTCGGTGAAACCATTTCACTAATAACTTTAGAAGTAACCCCGTATTGAACTTGTAACGTTACTGCGTAGTAAGTTGCAATGGCACCGATTGCGATTAACACCCATTTGATTAAATTAATTATTCCACCCATTTTTATCTCCTTTTATTAGATTGTACATGCTTGATATGAATTACAGATTTTAGCACCATAGTTAACCATAATGGTAAAAATATATCACTATACAGGCCTTAATCCATTAAGAACAATACTGGTCAAGCTAATAACGCCAACAATTTTTCCATTATCCAGTACAGGACATCTAGATAAATTAAAGTGAGTTAACAGTTCGGCGCAGTAACGAATATCCATATGTGGATGAACTGACATAGCAGGTTTATTCATAATTTCATAAATATTGACGCGATCTAATGCACGATCTTTGGCGATAACTTTAGAAGCGATATCGGCAATTAAGACGACACCATATTCATCATAATCATGAGATTTTTCTACTAACAACATTTTAGTTTTTTTGTATTTCATGTCAGTAAGTGCCTGCTGAACAGTGGTCTTACTGTCAACAATATCAACTTGTGTCCACATAACGTCTTTGACAAACGTAGGTGTATTTTTTTGTGTCTCGTTACTCATTATATTTTCTCCTCTACGGCCTGCTCTAATGCCTGAATTTGATGCATGACACCAACGGCATCTTCTACATCAATCTGAAAAGCAATACCCTCTTTAGAGTTTGCCTCAAATTCACCTGAATCTGCGACACTTTCTAATATCTCTCTAGCAAGGTGCTGCTCTACTAGTAATAATAATACATCTCTAGGTGTTTCCAGACTTAATCCTAAAAATGTTTTGGTATGCTCAAGTCCTTCCCCTCGAGCTTGTGAAATGATAGTGGATCCTGTGGCGCCTTTTTTTCTAGTCGCCTCAAGAATTCTATCAGTTTTGTCGCTATCAACAAAAGCGATAATCAATTTAAAGTGCATAAATGCCTCCTGTTATTAATTGGGTTTGTCATGGTTTAAAAAATGAATAATTTGTACATAAGCAAGTACACTCATGATGGGAAAAAGAGAGGCAAAGGCTATTAAGCCAAAACCATCAGTCAATGGATTTCGCCCATCAATAGCAGTGGATAGTCCAAGTCCTAGAGCGGCAATAATTGGCACAGTAACGATGGAAGTTGTTACGCCACCTGTGTCATAAGCCAGTGCAATAATACTTTTTGGTGAAAAATAAGTTTGGATCAAGACCAGTATGTAGCCACCAATAATGAAATAATGCAGGGGAAGTCCAGCTACAATTCTAAAGCTACCCAGTGCAATTCCAATGGCTACGCCAATGGCAACTATGATGCGTAATGCTTTAACCTTAATGAAACCACCTGAGACTTGATTAGCTTTAATAGCCACTGCTAATAGTGATGGCTCGGCAATGGTGGTGGCAAAACCAATACACCCGGCAAAGATATAAACCCAATAGTAGCTATACCAATCCAAAGGATCGTTCACTAGATCATGCGATGTGAGCTGTGTCGCCATGATTTTTCCAAGTGGAAATAATGCTTTTTCCAGGCCAATGATTAAAAAAGTAAGACCAATCCAAACTAAGATAAACCCAGTAATAATGCGTTTTAAGTGTGGAATTTTTTGCTTTAAGATGCCTAGTTGAAAAATAAATAAAATAGCCACAATGGGTGCTACTGCCCAAAAAGTTTCTACAAAATAATGCGGTAATGACATCATTGTAAGATACCAAATAACATGACAGCAATAATAGGTAGCAATGAGGCAATTGCAATCATGCCAAATCCGTCAATGAGTGGATTTCTAGCACGGATACTACTACTTAGTCCAACGCCTAATGCGGTCAGCAAGGGAACGGTGATTGGTCCTGTGGTTACACCACCTGCGTCATAAGCAATACCAATAATAAAATCTGGCGCCAAGAGTGTCGCCACCATAACCATTAGGTAGCCACTGATAATTATGTATTGAATGGGCCAACCTTTAAGAATTTTAATGACACCAATAACAACCGATAGTCCTACAGCAATGGCCACTGTATAGCGTAAAGTTTGGGCGTATTGATTAAGTTCGACATCAGAGGTTATGATGCCGCCAAATTGGGCAACTTTCGCCGCTTCATTGGCCATAACAATCAAATCTGGCTCGGCAATTGTAGCGCCAAACCCAAGGGCGAAAGAAAAAGCCAATAACCAAGTAATGGAACCTTTTTTAACAAAAGAAAAGGCTAGCACTTCACCAATAGGAAATAAACCCAGCTTAAGTCCATGCATAAATAATGTAAGACCAATAAGTACAAACCCAGCACCTATGATAATATTGTCCATATTGGGAATGGGTTGTTGCAGGACGATAATTTGAAAAAAAGCAATAACCAGCACAATTGGTGCTAAATCTTTTGCACTGTCAGTCAGATTGTGGGCAAATTGATAAAGCGTTTTTTTCATAAGTGTTATTTTACAGATGCACTGAATTATAATACTTGCAAATGAACCGTATCATCTTAATTAATGGAAAAGACCAAACCAAACTGAGCGTATTTAATCGCCTGGTGCAATTTGGCGATGGCTTGTTCGAAACCTGCTTGGTTGTTGATCATAAATTGATCTTAGCAGAAGCGCACTTTCAGCGATTAGAGAAAGGCGCTAAGCGGCTAAAAATAGCGCCAATTCCGCGCTCAGTTTGGATCAAAGAGATTGCTAAAGCTGTCTTTATGGCCAAATTAGATAATGCGGTGGTCAAAATTATACTGTCTCGTGGTGAAACATTCAGAGGCTACGGATATGATAAGTCTATCATGCCTACTCGCATTGTCATGGTTTCTAAGGCGCCTGATCTGCCAAAGGATTACACATTAAGTCTTTGTGATAGTGGGTATGCAACTAATCAGATGCTATCTGAAATTAAACATTGCAACCGTTTGGAGCAAATTCTTGCCCGTACAAATATTAAGACTCAAGAATGTATTATGCTTGACCCACAAGCTCAGGTCGTTTCTGTTACTCAAGGTAATATTTTTGCTATCAAGAATGGCGCACTATTAACACCGGGTTTAAATGAGTGTGGTATTGAAGGTACAAGACGACAAGTAATTATCGAATTAGCAAGAACACTGGGCTTATCAGTAGAAATTTGCCGCTTAAGTGTTGCAGAGTTATTAGCCTGTGACGAGATATTTATTAGTAATAGTGTGATGGGAATTAAACGCATTAGCCAAATTAATGAGCAGAAATATTCCCAGCATCAGTTCACTGATCAATTGCTAGATAGTTTAAATGAGCACTTATTAAAGCCTGAAAATTTGATCGTATTAAAGCCTAAAAAAAGATTTTTAAAAATATGGCTGATGATTGCTTTAAGCTTGCTGATTGCTTGGTCGTTTTGGGCTAACAAGATAAAGATGGTCAAACCATTTGTTTATCAACTGCCTCAGGGTGCAACTATTCACTCTACCGCTAATAGCCTAAAACGCTATGGCTTGGTTAATTCAGCTCAGTTTGTGGTTTGGACAGCAAAGCTACTAAGAATTGATGGCGAATTAAAATCAGGCCATTACGATGTTAATTCGAATACAAGTGTTTTAAGTTTACTGGATGATTTTTCTAAAGCCCAAGTAGCCACTCGAAAAATTACCTTGATAGAAGGTCAAACTATTAAAGAGTATTATCAGTTATTAAGTCAAAATCCAGCTTTAACCTCTCAACTTTCCTTCGAGAAAGTTTTGCAAAAAACCAGTGCTCAAGCGCCCTATGACGGAAAATTTTGGCCGGACACATATCAAATTAATTATGCAGATAGCGTGTTGAGCGTTTTAAATAGATCGCATGCTTTATTACAAGAAAAATTATCAAAAGCGTGGAATGATAAAGCTAAAGACTTGTTATTAAAAAATGCAGACCAAGCTTTGATACTAGCATCGCTCATCGAAAAAGAAACGGCTAACGATGCGGAAAAGCCAAAGATTGCAGGTGTATTTATGAATCGCTTAAAAGTAGGTATGCGTCTGCAAACAGATCCAACGGTTGCATATGCTTTGGGAGATGCTTATACGGGTAAGTTAAACAAGAAAGATTTGTGGTTTAAAAGTCCATACAATACGTATCGACACAAGGGCTTGCCGCCAGGGGCAATTGGCTCAGTTGGCTTAGAATCTTTAAGGGCAGCTACACATCCTTTGAAGTCTGACTATTTATATTTTGTGGCTAAAAAAGACGGCACCCATGCATTTGCAAAAACTTATAAACAACATCTTATTAATATCAAGAAGTATCTAAAATAAAACCCATGCAAAAAGGAAAATTTATCACCATAGATGGCGTTGAAGGCGCTGGTAAAAGTACACAAATAAAATTTATTTGTGACTATTTAGAGGCAAAGGGAATTAACGTTGTTTTAACGCGAGAGCCCGGTGGAACAGACTTGGGTGAGAAAATTCGTGAACTATTACTCAGTACACAAACTAAATCAATGCATAGTGACAGTGAGTTATTACTTATGTTTGCAGCTAGAAATGAACACATCCATCATAAGATTATTCCTGCTCTTGAAAAAGGAGACTGGGTATTGAGTGATCGCTTCACTGATGCCTCGTATGCTTATCAAGGTGGGGGCAGGGGTTTAGATATTGAACGTATTGAGCGTTTAGAACATTGGGTTTTAAAAGGCTTTACACCTAATATGACGCTACTACTAGATATCCCCGTAGACTTAGGTATGTCACGTGTTGAATCTAGGGGTGAGAAAGACCGTATCGAATTAGAAGAGCTAGATTTTTTTGAGCGTGTTAGACAAGCATATATTGATCGTTCAGAAAAATATCCACA
>CAYYGB010000088.1:0-5061 GCA_964471285.1 uncultured Candidatus Thioglobus sp. | reverse complement strand
CCTTTATTGTTAATTTATTTTTCATACGGTAGTGGTGTCTTTACAGCAATCGCTGAAAATTTTTGGGTCAAAGACACGTTGGATATGACAGCTTCTGATTTGGCAGAGCTAGCTGTATGGTTAGGTGTGCCGTGGACGGTAAAAATGATTTTTGGCCAAATGGTCGATAGTGTTAATATTTTTGGATCAAATCGAAAATCCTATGTTTATATAGGTGCGGTGCTGATTACAATCAGCTCATTGATGATGATTGCTGTAGTGGGTGACTACTCAATTGTTCAAGACTTCTCTAAAAAAGCTGTCTATATTTTTGCCAGCGTGATTGCAGTAGTTGGCTTTGTTATGCAAGATGTTGTAGCGGACACCATGACCACTGAAGTGATTGATAAAAACCAGCCTCAAGAAAAAATTAACCAAGAGTTGGCTACTATTCAAGTTTTAGCCCGCTTATCTTTAGGCTTTGCAATCTTTATTACGGGTTGGATTGGTGGAGAATTAGCCGATGTATTTCATGATCATCGAGAAATAGTTTTCCAGATTTCCTTGTTTGTCCCTTTGTTATCTATTTTAGGCGTGAGCTTAGTGAAGCTTAATCCTGTTCCCATTTCCCCAATTAACAAGCAAGTGCTATTTGGCGGCTTGATCTTTGCGGTGTTTATAGTATTAATGGGCTACAACGACGTACCTTATTCACAAGAGATTATTTTTGTTATTTCAATATCAGTGGTATTGTATTTGTTATCTGGTCTGATTAACGACTTAGATGCAAGCACCATTCGTCATATTAAAATGGCGATGATTATCATCTTTGTTTATCGAGCCATGCCATCGGTTGGTGCAGGTTTGAGCTGGTGGGAGATTGACGTTTTGGGTTTTGATGAATCCTTCTTTGCGAAGCTATCAGCCATTGGTGGCGGCATTGCTTTAGCAGGTATGTGGTTTTCTGCCAAATTTATTATTAAGCGAGATATCGCCGAAGTGCTTATCTTCTTAACCATTATTGGCACATTGTTATCGATGCCAATTGTGGCTATGTATTACGATATTCATACCCTATTAGGCTTTGATGCACGAACCGTGGCTTTGGTTGACACTGCAATGGCCTCTCCGTTTGATTATATCGCCCAAGTGCTAATGCTAACGCTGGTGGCTATTTATGCGCCCGAAGGCAAAAAAGGCACTTGGTTTGCGTTAATGGCAAGTCTGATGAATATTGCACTGAGTGCTGGTGGCCTGTTCACCAAATACTTAAATAAAATATTTGTTGTTAGCCGCGAAGTAGTAACAGATGGTGTCGTTACCACCACCCAAGATTATTCAGCTCTGGGAGATTTGTTGTGGATCGTGGTTATCATTGGTTTTGTGGTGCCTATTGTTACCATTATTAAATACAACCCTAATAAAGCATGACCCAATATAAGTATTACTTCCTGTCTTTAATATTGGTGATAGCAGATCAGCTTACCAAGCTGATGGTGCTTGGCTATCTAGAACTTTATGAATCAATTGAAATAACGAGTTTTTTCAGTTTAACCCATGTGCATAATTATGGCGCTGCATTTAGTTTTTTGGCTAATGAAGATGGCTGGCAGCAATACTTCTTAGTGGGAATCTCCACGATAGCCAGTATTGCGATCATCCTATGGATGAAAAAAACCAGCACAACCCAGCCTTACAAGCTCATAGCGCTTAGTCTGATTTTATCAGGTGCTATTGGCAATTTAATCGACCGAGCAGTGTTTGGATTTGTAATCGATTTTATCAATCTTCATTATCAAGACTTTTATTGGCCAGTATTTAATGTGGCTGATATGGCCATTACTTTGGGCGTTATATTGCTATTATTGGTTGACTTTAAACAAGACAAGGCTAAGCCATGAGTGATTGCTTAATCATCGGTGGTGGCGCAATTGGCATGATGAGTGCTCGCTCTCTTGCGTTATCTGGCGCAAAAGTTACCTTGATCGACCAACAAGCCTGTGCTCAAGAATCTTCTTGGGCGGGTGGTGGTATTATTTCCCCGCTTTACCCCTGGAAATACGATGACTTAACCAATGAACTAAGCCTAGCCTCTCAAGTTGTATATGAACAATTATGTGCTCAAATATTAGAAGATACTGGGCTTGATCCTCAGTATCTGAAGTCTGGATTGTTAATGATGGATGAGTATGACTCAGATGAGGCAATAGCATGGATGAAGCGCTATGACTTAAAGTACCAACCTCATCAGCAAGGTGCTCTATTTAGTGAGATTGCTCAAGTGCGTAATCCACGTTTGCTCAAAGCACTCAAAGCCGATATTATCAACAAAGGCGTTAAGATTATTGAGCACGTTAAAATTGAAAAATTATTAATTAAAAACGATAAAGCACTAGGTGTGGTGAGTAATAATCAAACCTATTTGGCAGATTGTGTTTTAGCTTGTTCAGGCGCTTGGAGTTCTCAGTGGTTGGATTTAAAAGAAGAGATATTCCCTATGAAAGGCCAGATGATTGTGCTCAAATCCAAGCCGGGCGCTGTTGAGAATATTGTTTTGGACCAAGGGCGATATATTATTCCTCGTCAAGATGGGCGCATCCTGGTAGGATCAACCATGCAAAATGTTGGTTTTGATCGCTCAACAGATGATCAAACGCGCAAAGCATTGCATGAGTTTGCTAGCCAAAGATTTGGCTCACTTGCCAGCGCCCAGGTGGAGCATCACTGGTCAGGTTTTAGGCCAGCGAGTAAATCTGCCAAAGTCATGCTCGGCAAACACACGCAGTTTGATAACGTTTTTTTAAATACCGGTCATTTTCGCAATGGTCTTAACATGGCGCCAGAAAGCGCCAAAAGAATCACACAACTAATCAATCATGAAACTTAGCCTTATATTTTTAGTCCTAACCTCAATAACAAGTGCTGCTAACGCCCAGCTTTTTAAAGTATCTGATCGAGGTGGCATATTAAAAAACACCTCTTCAGAACAAAGCTGTGTATTAGACGATCAGTCAAAATTGGTATGGGAAGTTAAGCTGACCGACAAAGGTTTGCAAAACGCCCAAAATACCTATACTTGGTTTAATACTCAAAGCGGCATCCAAAATGGCGACTACTCGCATAATTGTCATTGGTCTGAATCTTGCAATACTCAGGCGTATGTCAAAGCACTTAAAGATACCAAGCTTTGTCAGCAGTCAAATTGGCGCTTGCCAACTCAGGCTGAGCTTAAAACACTCTTGGTATATGGCGATAATGACTTATTGATTAATCAAAAATTTTTCCCAAATACTCAGCTTAAGTCTTATTGGAGTTCTGATGAATTAAGCGCTAATATCGCTATTGACGTGCCATTTTATTATGGCGGCAGTCAGGGTTCAGATAAATCCTTTGACGCGTACGTTCGCCTGGTGAGTGATGCTAACTAGAGAGCTCGACCAAGCCTTACTCGCCAGCTATTCGGACGATATCCCCAATTTTTTAAAACAAATTTATGCCGCTCGCGGCGTTAGCGAATCTCAATTATCATTAGGCTTATCAAATTTACTAACGCCTAATTTTGATCAACTAAATCGAGCCTTAGCTTTATTAGAACAGGCTTTATTAGAGCAAAGACGTGTTTTAATCATTGGTGATTTTGATTGTGACGGCGCAACTGCCTCAGTCGTTGCGGTTAAATCTTTGCGCATGATGGGTGCTAAATACGTAGATTTTTTGGTACCCAATCGTTTTGAACATGGTTATGGGCTTTCACCAGAAATTGTTCAACTGGCTATCAAAGAAAAACAGCCTGATTTAATCATTACCGTTGATAACGGCGTCTCAAGTTTTGACGGTGCCAAGCTGGCTAAAAAATCAGGCATTAATGTCATTATCACTGATCATCATCTGCCCAGCGATACCCTGCCAGAAGCTGACGCTATTATTAATCCAAATCTTAAGGGTTGTGAATTTTTAAGTAAAAATCTAGCTGGTGTTGGCGTGTGTTTTTATTTGTTTTCAGCGCTTAGAACCCACTTACAAAAAATTCAATATTTCACCAATAATAATATCCCATCGCCAGATCTACGCACTGTGCTTGATTTAGTCGCACTTGGAACGGTAGCAGACGTGGTTAAACTAGATCAAAACAATCGTATTTTGATTGACCAAGGCATTAAGCGTATTCGTGAAAAACAATGCTCACCCGGCATTTTGGCACTGTTAGAAATTGCCAATAGGTCCCCAGAAACCTTGCAAGCCAGTGATCTGGGTTTTGCTGTGGGACCTCGACTTAATGCAGCAGGGCGTCTGAGTGATATTTCTCGTGGTATCAAATGTTTGCTAACACACGATATGAATGATGCTAGGCGCTACGCCAAAGAGCTAGAAGAATTCAACCAAAGACGTAAAGAAGAGCAGGCGCGTATTCAAGATGAAGCACAATCCATTGTCGATACCCAAGAAGTGTCCGAGGGAAAATTCTCCCTAAGCCTATTTGATCCTTCTTGGCATGAAGGTATTGTTGGTATTGTTGCGGGTAAGCTTAAAGAGGATTATCACTGCCCAGTGGCAGTATTCGCTAAATCTGGAGATTTCTTAAAAGGCTCTATCCGCTCAATCCCCGATGTGCATATTAAAGACTTACTTGATTTGGTTGATCGAAAAAATCCAGGCTTAATTCTTAAATTTGGTGGCCATGCTATGGCGGCAGGGTTAAGTATAAATCCAGACGATTTTTCATCTTTCAAACAAGAATTTAACGAAGCAATTAAAGCTCACCTTAATAACGAGATACCTAAAGTCGAATTATTAACAGACGGCCAGCTTGAGCCGCGTGATATTTCACTAAACAACGCACAAATTTTGCAACAAGCTGGGCCTTGGGGGCAGGGCTTTGAGGAGCCTATCTTTTTTGGTGATTTTGAAATTGTTGAGCAAAGGATTGTCGGCGAGAAACACCTAAAATGCCGATTAAAAGCAGTTAACAGCAATCAAGTACATGACGCCATTGCATTTTTCCAAGCCCCACTGGATACAACACAAGTTAGTGTTGCTTATAAACTCTCAATTAATATCTGGCGTGGCAGTACTTCTTTACAA
>CAYYGB010000087.1:0-5085 GCA_964471285.1 uncultured Candidatus Thioglobus sp. | reverse complement strand
CTGCTGATTTAAATTTGATTTGAATTCTAGCACTATCACCCTCGCCCTCAAAATTAAGCACTGAGCCGTAACCGAATTTTGCGTGTTTAACGCCTGCACCTACTGATAATTGCCCATTTGCTTCAGGTTCAATATCTTGGTTATAGATGTCATCATCAGAATAGTTAGCTTGTGTCGCGCCAAACTTTGCTTTAACTTTGTTAACAAATTCACTTGGAATTTCATCTAAGAATCTTGAAGGGTAGGCATACAAAGACTGACCATGTAAAAAACGTTTAATAGCAAATGACAAGGTTAGTTTTCTCATGGCGCGCGTCATACCAACATAGCATAAGCGCCTTTCCTCATCTAGCAAGTGTGGCTCATCTTTAGATTGTCTTGATGGAAATAAATCCTCTTCTAGTCCGCCTAAAAATACATTTGGAAACTCTAAGCCTTTGGCTGAGTGAATAGTCATAAGCTGTACGTTATCAACCGCGGGTGTGTTAGCATTGCCAGCAGAATCTAGTGATGCTAAAGAAATAAAGCCAACTACTTCATTCATCTCACTATCTTCTTCATGGTTATATTGCTTAGCAGCAGAGATCAGTTCATCTAAGTTTTCTTTTTTACTACCCGCCTTGTCAGTTTTGTCATTAGCATAATGATTCATAATTCCTGATGCACTGAGTAAATGAGCAACTTTCTCGCTTAAATCAAGATGTTTACTGTCATCAATCATTTGATCGATAAGCTCGACAAAACTGTTTAAAGCATTAGCAGCTCGTGTTGGTAATGTGGACGATACCTGCTGAGCTGCTTGAAATAAATCGGTGTGCTGATCACGGGCAAATTCACGAACTTTTTCTAACGTGGCGTTACCGATGCCTCGTGTTGGGAAATTTACAATTCTTTCAAAGGCAACATTATCAGCAGTGTTTTCAATTAAGCGTAAGTAACTTAAGGCATCTTTAATTTCAGCGCGTTCAAAAAATCTTAAACCGCCATAAATAATATAAGGCACGTTGTATTTAATTAATACTTCTTCAAATACTCTTGATTGTGCATTGGAGCGATACAAAATAGCGCAATCACTAGCGCGATCACCATCTTTAATCAGTTTTTGGATTTTGCGAATAACATAATCTGCTTCGTCAGTTTCAGTGCGCGCTTCATACACATCAATTAAATCACCATTGCCAGCATCGGTCCACAAGGACTTACCCATGCGATTAGTATTATTAGCAATTAAAGCATTCGAAGCAGACAAGATATAGCCAGTTGAGCGATAATTCTGCTCAAGTCGAATGGTTTGAATGGGTGCAAAATCTGTTTCTAGTTTTGTAATGTTTTCAATTTTTGCACCACGCCAGCCGTAAATAGATTGATCATCATCACCGACACAAAATACTTGGTTATTGCCATTAAATAATTGCTGAATCCATTTGTACTGCACGGTATTGGTATCTTGAAACTCGTCTACTAAAATATGTGAAAAACGTGTTTGATAATGTTCAAGAAGCTCAGCATTGTTTTTAAGTAACTCATAGCTTCGAACTAGTAGCTCGGCAAAGTCAATTAAATCATTGGCACGACAGTGTGCTTCATACAATACAAAAACCTCAAGACTTTTCTTAACAAAGAAATTGTAACCAGGATCAACATCCTGAGCTTTAATACCTTCATCTTTTTGTTGATTGATAAACCATTGCACCTTTCTAACTGGAAACTTAGACTCATCAATACTGTTCTCTTTCATTAGGCGCTTAACGATCCGAAATTGATCCTGTGCATCTAATATTTGAAAACCTGATGTAAGTCCAGCTTTTTCATAATGCGTTCGTAATAGGCGGTGTGCAAGGCCGTGAAAAGTACCAACCCACATACTTTGAATAGGTCTCCTTAAAAGAGTGGAAAGTCTTTCCCTCATTTCGGCTGCGGCTTTGTTTGTAAAAGTTACCGCTAATATTGAGTCCGTATGAATATTTTTTTGAGTAACCAAATAGGCGATTCTATGTGTCAATACTCGAGTCTTGCCACTGCCTGCACCCGCTAGTATGAGTGCGTTGTGAGCGTCATTAAGCTCAACTGATTGGCATTGTTTTTCATTTAAACCGTCGGTTATTTCTGATAAATTCATCGTTTTTTCTTACCTTGTGAAATTTAATGGTTATAATATTACCTTTATCTTATGTCAGTTGAAAAAAAAGCTCTGATATAAGCAGCAAAATTATAAACATTATTTAAGGAGTGTTAGCAATGACTTACTATGAAGGCGTTAAAAAAATGGAAGAAATGGGTGTAAATGACAACTATATTCAAGGTTGGGTTGCAGGCTTTCTAGGTAATCCTGAAATTGAAGAGCAAAGAAGAACTAGTGAGTATGAATCAGGTTATGAAGATGGCCAAGAGCATACAGATGAAAACTTCGCTAACTTCTGTTAATAGCTTCAAGTAAAAACGAATTATAAGAGCCCCTGACGGGGCTTTTTTATGTCTATGAGTCAGTGGAATCAACAAGCTAGAAAAGTGCTAAAAGGTGCAAAAGTCAGTAATGATTTTTTTAATAGTCATGCATTCGAAGACAGTGCTTTTCCTATTAAGATCCCCTTAGAATATGCTCAACTGATTGATATAAACAACCCTGATGATCCACTGCTTAAACAGGTTATACCTCAAGTCAGTATGGATCGAATCGGCTTTAGCCAAGCACCTTTAAATGACGAAGAAAATTCACCCGTAGCTGGACTGATACATAAGTACAGTAATCGAGTACTGTTGATTACATCCCAGGTATGCGCTATTCATTGTCAATATTGCTTTAGACAAAATTTTAATTACACACAGCACGATGCAATGAGTAATTGGAATGAAATTGAGCAATACATACAAGCAGATAAAAAAGTTAACGAAGTCATACTAAGTGGTGGAGACCCTTTAAGTTTAAGTGACGATAAACTCAAAAAACTAATTCACAATATTGAAAATATCAAACATATTAATACCATTCGTATCCATACTCGAAGCGCAGTGGTAATGCCTAGCAGGATTACTATTGAGCTGGCTAATTTACTTAAATCAACTCGATTAAAAGTGGTGATGGTTTTTCATGTCAATCACTCACAAGAATTATCGGCAGAGTTTGTTCAACAGGTTAACAAATTAAAAGGTTTAACTTTACTTAATCAGGCAGTACTCTTAAAAGGAGTGAACGACCATACTGATACCTTAAAAAATCTTAGCCTAGATTTGTTTAAAGTTGGAATTCTGCCTTATTATTTGCATATGCTGGACCCTGTATCAGGCGCTGAAAGATATTTCGTTGAAGATGAAGTGGCGCTTAAATTGCACCAACAGCTAAAATCTGAGTTGAGTGGTTATCTCGTACCAAGACTGGTTAGGGATGAAGGCAACTCTTCGAAAAGTTGGCTACTTTGAAATAGCGCTCTTCAAAGATTCAATATCCATCTCACCCATTTTAAAATCAACCAACTTTCCTTTTGGACCATAAACATAAGTGGTTGGCATGCCGATCACCTCGCCAAAATTGACAAACTGAGGTCCGTTATGTTCGTCAAACAGGACTATTGGGTAGTTAACCATAAAGGTATCAGTAAACTCTTCGATCGCCTTTTTATCGGCTTGCTCATAGTCTAGTCCAAGTATTAAAACTCGATCTTTATTGTTCTCGTAAAACTCTACAAAAGCAGGAATTTCTTTCAAACAAGGCGGGCACCAGGTAGCCCAAAAATTAACCACTAAATATTTTCCTTGGGTTGATTGATTGGTATGGATATTTCCATGGGTATCGATCAAAGAAAAGCTAGGCGCTATAATTTGTTTATCTTGCTGTTGAATAGCTTTACTAGCATCAACAATTTGATTAACAGTCATACCATGCGCACTATTAAAGCCAGCAAGCAGGGAGAGTATAATAATAATTTTTTTCATAATAACCTTTTTAATATGAGCACAATAATTTACCACAATCCTAGATGTACAAAATCTAGACTAACACTAAGTATTTTAGAAGAAAAAAGCCTGGATTTTGAAATAATTAAATATCTAGAGTCTCCACCAAGTTTTGATGAGTTAAAACAATTAATGACTGCACTTAATTTGGATGCAAGAGGTCTAATGAGAACCTTTGAAACAGCCTATAAAGAGAATAATTTAGATGATGCATCACTAAGCGAAGATGAGCTAATCCAAGCCATGATCGATCATCCGATTTTGATAGAGCGCCCAATTGTAAGGACAGATAAAGGTGTTGCTATTGGTAGACCACCAGAAAGTATTCTAGCAATTATTTAATAAATGACTTTAGTAGTCTTCTTCTACTAAAAGAGTAGAAAGATAGCCTTCGCGTCCTTCGATATTTGAATAATAAACATCATCCAATCCATCGACAACAGAAGTTTTAACCTCTTCAACTTCTAAAATTGCTTCACTCCAAGCGTTTAAATTCTTAAATTCTGCAAGAGATAATGCATTGTCAGTAAATTCATTAATCCAAGCTAGACGCATAAAGATAGGTGCAAAAGCAGCATCAATCATATTAAATTCATCGCCATTAAAGAATTTTTCAGAACCTTTAATTGATTCAACCTTGGCAAGTTTAGTAAAGAGTGCAGCTTTAGAGGTATTGAACTTTTTCTCATCACCGGTAACAATGCCAAACATGTCGCCAAGCATGTCACCCGAAAAGATAATCCAAGCGCGATTATTAGCACGCTGAATAGCATCTTTAGGATGGAAGCTTGTTTTGCTAATTTCTTCAATAAATTCCGTAATCACTAAGGATTCAAATACAACTTGATCATCCACTTTAAGAAGAGGCACTTGGCCATTAGGAGAGATTTCTTTAAACCAATCAGGTGGATTCATTGGGTTAATATAAGTCATCTCAAAATCATGATTTTGAATATTGAGCGAAATAATAGCGCGCTGTGCAAACGGACAAAGTTTAAAGCTGATGAGTTCTAATTTCATTTTCTTTCCTTTAATTAATGGTTAATTATTCCCGATGATAAGGATGATTTGTTAATAATGAGTGTGCTCGGTAAATTTGCTCAACGGCCAGTAGTCTGGCCATCGAGTGAGGTA
>CAYYGB010000086.1:0-5093 GCA_964471285.1 uncultured Candidatus Thioglobus sp. | reverse complement strand
ATTATGCAAAGAACTTTTTTAAAAGCAAAACTACATCGCGTTACCACAACAGCTTCAGAGCTTAACTATGAAGGTTCTTGTGAAATTGACGGTATCTTGTTAGATGCTGCGGGTATTAGTGCTTTTGAGCAAATCCAAATTTATAACATTGCTAATGGCAACCGATTTACAACCTATGCCATACGTGGCAAAGAGAATACAGGTGTTATTTCAGTTAACGGTGCAGCTGCCCATAAAGCAGCAAAGGGTGATTTACTGATTATTGCTGCTTATGCTAGTTACGATGAGCATGAGGTTAAAAACTACGCGCCTAGTTTGTGCTATGTAGATGAAAATAACACGCTTACAAGGAAAAGTTCAGCTATTAGCTAAACTGGCCATTTTCCAAAACAAGTACTCGTTGCATCTTGCTAGCAATTTTTTCATCATGAGTTACAACCACTAAAGAATTATCATGTGTTTGATTCAACTCCATCATTAAATCAAGCGTTTCACGCGCATTTTTACTATCAAGACTTCCAGTAGGCTCATCAGCAAGCAGGCATTTTGGCTGGGTAATGAGCGCTCGAGCAATGGCTACTCTTTGGCGCTCTCCACCTGATAATTCACTCGATAGATGGCTTGCTCTAGATTCAAGCCCAACCTTAATAAGCATTTGAATGGCTTTTTCTTCAGCAAGAGGATCTGCTTGAATCAGTAGCGGCATCATCACATTTTTTAAAGCGCTAAAATCTTTTAGTAAATGATGAAATTGATAAATAAAGCCAAGATTTTTAGATCTAAACTTGGTTATCTGTTCCTCGTTTAAGGTGCCAATATCGGTATTATTAATAATAATTTGACCACTATTTGGTCGATCAATCCCACCTAATAGATTTAGCAAGGTTGATTTACCACAGCCAGATTGTCCAAGAATGGCGATCGTTTCACCTGAATCTACTTCAAGATTCAGATTTTTAATCACTTGATTATGATGCCCACCATCATGATACTGATAGTTAATATTGCGACAACTAATAAGATTACTCATGATTTAACACCTTGGCAATAGTGATTTTTCCAGCGCGTTTAGCAGGATAGATAGAAGCTAATATGACTAATACAAAAGAGCCCAATGCGACGTTAATAATATCATTCAGATGAATTTCAGAAGGGAATCGGTTGATGTAGAAAACCTCCTTTGGAAAAAATTCAAACCCTAGAATCACTTCAATGCCACTCACTATAGTTTCGATATTAAGAGACAGCAAGATTCCGAGTATGACACCAATAGTAATGCCGATAATACCAATGGTTAAGCCTTGATAGAAAAAAACCTTAACAATGCGTTTTGGTGTCATGCCTAGGGTTCTTAGAATGGCGATATCAGCGGTTTTATCAGTTACCACCATAACCATCATAGAGACGATGTTAAAAGCAGCGACAGCCACTATTAAAGATAAGATTACGCCAATCATTTGCTTTTCAAGCTCAAGCGCTTTAATAAAGTTCGCTTTTTGACGAGTCCAATCAATGCCGTAGTATTTGTCATTGCCCAGTTTTTCAGTCACTTCTTGAGTAATTCTCTTAGCTTGAAACAAGTCAGCCACTTTAAGGCGAATGCCAGATACCTGATGCTTCATAGAATAAAGAATTTGAGCTTGGCTTAGCTGGATAAAAGCTAAATTATTATCATATTCATTAATACCTGCATCAAAAATTCCAGCCACCGTAAAACGTTTGAACCGAGGTTGAATGCCCATAATATTAGACGAGAGCTCGGGAGTTAATAGGGTGACTTTGTCACCAACTTGAGCGCCCAATTGGTTTGAGAGCCCAGAGCCAATCAAAATATCAGATTTTGTTAACTGGCTTGAGCCAAATTTAATCTTATCGAGTAGAACAGAGGTTTGCTTTTCTAGTTGAGGGATAATTCCTCTGACACTAATACCTTGTGCACCTTTGGTGGTGTTTAATAAGGCATACTTTTCAATATAAGGGGATGAGCTAATTACCTCTGGATGCTGGTTAATTTTTATTTGTAATTCTTGCCAATCAGTTAGTGGTCCACTATGCTCGCTGATATATGAATGAGAGATGGCGCTTAATACACGCTCTCTTAGTTCTTTATGAAAGCCATTCATGACCGATAAAACAGTAATCAGGGTCATTACTCCCAGAATAAGACCGACCATAGAGACGCCAGAAATAAAGGAAATGAAGCCTTTTTTACGATTAGAACGTAAATACTGGTTGGAAATGTCAAATTCAATACTCATGGTGGTGATATTTTGTCATAATTAGCACTTTACTAATAACTAAATATCTGAGGAGAAAAATGGAGAAGATTGCATTTAAAGATAGGATTGATCAATTAGGAGATTTTTTAATTGAAACTTTCCATATTGTTGGCTTGTTTGTTATTGGTGCGACAATTGTTTGGTCAGCCATTGGGGAGTATATTATCATCATGCAGCATGAATCTGGATTTGCTTCCTTGAAGGATATCTTGCTACTTTTTATCTATTTAGAATTAGGCGCTATGACTGGTATTTATTTCAAAACACATCGCTTACCCGTTATTTTCCTTATTTTTATTGCAATAACCGCTATCACGCGTTTTATGGTGATAGATATGAAAGCACTAATGTCGAGTGATAAATTCAACTTGTTGATTATGGTGGCATCGATACTTATCTTAACGTTTGCTGCAGGTGTACTCAGATTTACCGAGAAAAAATACGATACCAAAGGCGAGTGTTTTAAATAAAGCTTGATGGATTTAAATACTCGAGGCGTTGTTAATTATCTTTTATGGCCAGTTTCTGGTGTTTTTTATGTCTTAGGTAAAATACGCCGAGCCCTTTATCACTTTGGTATTTTTCGTACTAATCGATTTAAGGTTCCCGTCGTGGTCGTGGGTAATATTACCGTTGGTGGTAGTGGAAAAACTCCAGTTGTAATTAAGTTAGTCGAGTATTTCAAACAACAAGGCAGACGAGTTGGAGTGGTTTCTAGAGGCTATGGTGGCTCTCATTCGAATGATAGCTTATTGGTTAATACAGATACTAATGCTTTAGTATCGGGCGATGAACCCTTGTTAATTGCGACTCAAACAGGCGTACCTGTGATGGTTAATAAATGCCGCTCTCAAGCTGTTAAGGACTTGATTGAGCAGCATCAAGTTGAGGTGATTATTAGTGATGATGGTTTGCAGCATTATGCCATGTCTAGAACGGTTGAGATAGCTGTTGTAGATGGTCATAGACGTTTTGGTAATGGTTTTTTCTTGCCTGCTGGCCCACTAAGAGAGTCTCTTAGTCGACTTAAAAGTGTTGATTTTGTGATTAACAATGGCTCCGTCTTCCCAGGAGAAATTAGTGCTCAAATACAACCAACTCACTTTGTTAATTTAATAACAGGTGAAAAGAAACCTTTAGATTTTTTCAATCATCAAGCTTGTCATGGCATTGCGGGCATCGGACATCCTCAGCGTTTTTTCCAAACCCTGATACAGTTAGGTGTTCAAGTGCAACAACACGAATTTACTGATCACTATCAGTATCAAGTCAAGGATTTAGAATTCGATGATAATCATCCAATAATAATGACTGCCAAAGATTGGGTAAAATGTAGGGACTTTGCCAACGATAAGATGTATTACTTAGAGATAGATCTTGATATTAGCGAGGATTTTTTTACTAACTTAGCAGCAAAAATATGATTGATAAAGCACTTTTAAAACTATTGGTTTGCCCAAAATCTAAAGCACCTTTAGTACAAGTAGGTGAAGAGCTAATCTGTGAAGTGAGTGGCCTGGCTTATCCAATTAATGATGGCATTCCAGTTTTGTTAGAAGAAGAAGCTAGAAAGCTAGATTAGCTCATGAACTTTAGCGTTATTATTCCAGCTCGTTATGCCTCTAGCAGGCTGCCAGCAAAACTATTAAAAGATATTCATGGCAAGCCACTCATTCAGCTAACGTATGAAAATGCATTAAAAAGTGGCGCTGCAAAAGTCATTATCGCTACCGATGATGAGCGCATTAAAGAAGTAGCTGAGGGATTTGGCGCAGTGGTATGTATGACAGATAAAAACCATACATCTGGTACAGCAAGAATTGGCGAAGTATTGACTCAACTTGATATTGCTGATGATGAAATAGTGGTCAATGTGCAGGGTGATGAGCCAATGCTAAGCTCGAGTGTTATTGATCAGGTTGCTAATAATTTAGCCCAGAGTCAAATGCAAATGGCAACGCTATGCGAGCAAGTAATCGACAAAGCTCAATACCTTGATCCTAATTGTGTCAAAGTAGTGTTTAATCAGCGGGGCGAGGCTTTGTATTTTTCTCGCGCACCGATTCCTTATTTTAGAGATGAGCAAGACTTTGATTTATCACTTTGCTATAAGCATATTGGTATTTACGCTTATCGATCAGGGTTTATTAAGCAATATTTACAAATGGACAGCTCTCGATTTGAGCAAGTTGAAAAATTAGAGCAACTCACCGTGCTTAACGAAGGTTTTGATATTCATGTGGCTATTGCGTGCGCTGAAACAGGATTTGGGGTTGATACACAAGAAGATTTAGACAAAGTACGCGCCGCTTTAGCAGCGCAACAACATTAAAAAAGAGTAAGTATGAATATTATT
Source organism: uncultured Candidatus Thioglobus sp. (assembly GCA_964471285.1). Lineage (GTDB taxonomy): Bacteria > Pseudomonadota > Gammaproteobacteria > PS1 > Pseudothioglobaceae > Thioglobus_A. Next base: position 458 of record CAYYGB010000086.1, on the reverse strand, counting down.
GATGGCAAGCAAATTGCCCAAAAATTACGCAATGACATTGCCAAAAAAGTAGAAAAATTAGACCGCGCACCAGGCTTGGCAGTGATACTCGTTGGCGATGATCCAGCCTCTACTATCTACGTTCGCAACAAAGATAATGCCTGTAAAGAGGTTGGATTTTATTCAGAAAAAATAAATAAATCTGCAAACATCACTCAACAAGAATTGCTTGATGAAGTGACGCGTTTAAATAATGACGATAAGATCGACGGTATTTTGGTGCAATTGCCACTACCCAAACATTTGGATACAAATTTAGTCATTGAGACCATTTCTCCTGAAAAGGATGTAGATGGCTTCCATAGTGAGAATATCGGCAAACTCATGCAAAATAAGGCTAATTTACGCCCTTGCACACCCAAAGGGGTGATGACTATGTTGGCAACAACAGGTATTGATTTAGTAGGCAAGGATTGTGT
>CAYYGB010000085.1:0-5154 GCA_964471285.1 uncultured Candidatus Thioglobus sp. | reverse complement strand
TGATCCATTTGGATTGTGAGGGTAGGACTGAGTAATATCACCTTGATGATCAACATATTGCAAAGCAATGTTGTTTGAATTGCCAGTGAAAATTGCTTTTCCTTCGCCGTGTGCAATAGCGATCGGCATGATAGAATCTTGCATATCATTTAGAAAAATAGAGTTGGTTTTGCCAATTTTAACACTGGAGAAGCGCGCTTCAAACTGTTCAGAAACGTTACGATTAAAGCTTGGCCAGTTTTGTGCGCCAGGGATAATTTCGCTTAAATTAGAAATCATTTGGCAGCCATTACACACACCTAATGCAAAGCTATCATCACGATTAAAGAAGGCTTCAAACTCATCTTTTGCACGAGCATTATAAAGAATTGAGCTAGCCCAACCTCTACCAGCACCAAGTACATCACCGTATGAGAAGCCGCCACAAGCAACCAAACCTTTAAAGTCTGTCAATGAGATGCGACCTGACAAAACATCACTCATATGTACGTCAATCGCTTCAAACTCTGCTTGATTAAATGCAGCGCCCATTTCCACTTGCCCGTTAACACCTTGCTCTCTAAGAATGGCTATTTTTGGCTTAACATTGGTTTTGATATATGGCGTTACAATAGATTGATTAAGATTGAAGCTTAAGTCTGTTTTAATGCCATTGGTTGATTGAATGATGTCGTCAAATTCTTGCTGCGCACATTCAGGATTATCTCTAAGTTTGGCGATCTGATAAGAAGTAGATGACCAGAGTGAGTGTAGCTCAGCTCTTGATTTTTGATAAATATTTTTACCATTTGAGCTAATTTGAATACTATCTGAATTATTAATAGTGGCAATCGTGCGAACGCAATCAGACAATCCTGCAGTGCTAAGTGCACTCATCACAGCGGGTTTGTTATTAGCCGTAACTTGGATAACACAACCCAGCTCTTCGTTAAATAAATCGCTAATTTCATCATCAGTAGTGTCAATATCTAAACCACAATGTGAGGTGAATGCCATTTCTAGTAAGGTAGTGATTACGCCACCATCAGAGCGATCATGATAAGCGCTAATTAAACTATCTTTGTTAAGTTGGTTAATGACGGTAAAGAAGCGCTTAAATAAGGCTGAGTCATCAAGATTTGGTGCAATATTGCCAATTTGGTTGAACACTTGAGCCAAGCAAGAGCCACCCATTCTGTTTTGGCCTAGACCTAAATCAATGAGTAATAATTCTGAGTCTGCTGTAGTGTCAAGTAGCGGTGTTATTTGCGATCTAACGTCAGGTGTTTTAGAAAAAGCAGTAATAATTAAAGACAGAGGTGAAGTGACTGATTTATCTTGTCCATCCTCAGTCCATGAGCTTTTCATGCTCATTGAGTCTTTACCAACCGGAACGGTTAAACCTAGTTCAGGGCACAAATCCATGCCGACAGCTTTAACTGCTTCAAATAATTTTGCATCTTCACCAGTGTGGCCCGATGCACTCATCCAGTTGGCACTTAAACTAATATCATGAATATCTGCAACATAGCCACCCAGCATATTGGTAAGCGCCTCTCCAATGGTCATGCGTGCTGCAGCGTTAGCATCACACAAAGCTAGAGGTGTTCGCTCACCGAGCGACATAATTTCACCTTTGTAACCAACATAGTCGGCAACACTAATTGCGCAATCTGCCACAGGTACTTGCCACGGACCAACAAATTGATCACGTGCAACCATACCAGTCACACTTCGATCGCCAATGGTGATTAGGAAATTTTTACTAGCAACAGTAGGAAGTTGTAAGATTCTATTGATCGCTTCATCCAGATGAATATTACTGGTATCTAGCGGATTCAGATTGATATCTTGAGTAATAGCTTCAATGCTAGTTTTTGGCGGATTGCCGAGTAAAACTGACATCGGCATGTCAATAGGGGTATCGCCAAATAACTCATCGCTTAGTACCAACTCTTGTTCTTTGGTTGACTCACCTAAAACTGCAAAAGGCGCGCGCTCACGCAGGCAAATATCGCTAAAAATATCCAAACTAGAAGGTGCGATGGCTAGTACATAGCGCTCTTGAGATTCATTACACCAGATTTCAAGAGGTGACATTTGGTTGTCATCATTAGGAATATTGCGCAATTCAAAACGACCGCCACGACCTGAATCGTTGACCAGTTCAGGTAGGCCATTTGATAATCCACCTGCACCGATATCGTGAATAGAGATAATAGGATTGTCGCTGCCAAGGTTTGTACAGCGATCAATCACTTCTTGAGCGCGTCTTTCCATCTCAGGATTAGCACGTTGAACTGAGGCAAAATCTAAGTCCTCACTTTGATCGCCACTCTTGATACTAGAAGCAGCACCGCCACCAAGTCCGATTAGCATGGCAGGACCACCTAAAACAATAATTTTACTACCAACAGGGATTTTACCTTTTTCAATGTGTTGTTCTTGGATGTGCCCCAAGCCACCAGCTAGCATAATAGGTTTGTGATAGCCGCGGATATCACCTTCTGGCGTGGCTTGCTCGTAGGTTCTAAAATAGCCCAAAGTATTAGGGCGACCAAACTCGTTGTTAAAAGCAGCAGCGCCAATAGGACCTTCAAGCATGATATCAAGAGCAGATACAATTTGACTAGGTTTTCCGTTGTCAACTTCCCAAGGCTGGACGGCCTTGTTAATTTTTAAATTAGAGACACTAAATCCGCATAATCCAACTTTTGGCTTAGAGCCTTGTCCAGTTGCACCTTCGTCACGAATTTCACCACCAGAGCCTGTTGCTGCACCAGGATTTGGGGCAATGGCAGTAGGGTGGTTGTGAGTTTCAACTTTCATTAAGATAGCTCTGTGCTCTTTGGTGGCGACGTACTTGCCATTTTTATCTGCATAAAAACGTTCACCTTCAGAGCCTGCCATTACTGCAGAGTTGTCTGAATAGACACTCAATAACCCCTCTGGATGTTTATGATAGGTGTTGCGAATCATGCTAAACAGGCTTTTTGCTTGCTCCACGCCGTCAACTTTCCAATCTGCATTGAAAATTTTGTGACGACAATGCTCCGAGTTTGCTTGGGCAAACATCATCAGCTCAATATCTGTAGGATTACGTTCTAGCTTAATAAAGCTTTGAGTCAAATAATCAATCTCACCGTCAGATAAAGCCAGACCAAGTTCAATGTTAGTTTTTTCTAGTGCTGTTTTTCCTTGATTAAGGATGTCAACATTAGAAAAAGGTCGAGGTTCAAAATTATCAAAAATTGTATGTGCTTCATCCATTGAGCTTAATTCTGATTCAGTCATTTTGTCCATGACACAAGCTAAAACAGCTGGCTGATTTTGAATTTTGGCGTCAAAGTGGTAAACAACTGCACGCTCTATGCGCTTGATTTGTGTCATATCGCACAAATGCATGATATCAGTTGCTTTTGAAGACCAAGGTGAGATGGTGCCTAATCTTGGGATTACGACAATACTAGATACGGCGTTGTTAATGTTTAGAGATTCGCTGTAGGTTAGTAGTTGTGTCAGTTGTTTTATTTTGTTTTCATCAAGGTTGTCATTAAGATCTGCAAAGTGAACAAACTCAGCACCAAGAAGCTTTAATCCTGCTTGGGCTCGAGTAATTTTTAACTGTAAAGATTGAGCTTTAAAAGCGCCTAATGCACTAATGCCTTGATGAATGTGAATCATAATTGCGCCATAACCTCGTCTGAAATATCAGCGTTGTGATAGACCTCTTGTGTATCGTCCAAATCTTCTAGGCGCTCAATGAGTTTCATAAATTTTTCTGCATCTTGAAGATTTAACTCAACACGAATAGAGGGCTCCATAGTTACTTGTGAATGGACGGATTCTAAGCCGGCATCCGTCAATGCATCTTTAACACTAAAGAACTCTTCAGGAGAAGTAATAACGTCAATAGAGCCATCATCATTGGTAATAACATCTTGTGCACCTGTATCAAGTGCTATCTCCATAATTTGGTCTTCATTATCGCCAGTGGCGAAGCTGATAAATCCTTGTTTGGTGAACAGATAAGAGACCGAACCATCAGTACCAAGATTACCACCATGTTTGGTAAACGCATGACGCACATCAGCAACAGTACGATTGCGATTATCGGTTAAAGTGTCTACCATGATTGCAGTGCCCGCAAGGCCATAACCTTCATAACGCACCTCATCGTAGTTTTCACCTTCTAAATCACCACTACCACGCTTAACTGCACTTTCAATAGTGTCACGCTTCATGTTTGAAGCCAATGCTTTATCGATCACCATTCTAAGGCCTGGGTTGTTTTCAATCACACCACCACCCGCTTTAGCAGCGATAACAATTTCTTTGATCAATTTAGTAAATACTTTGCCACGCTTAGCATCTTGTGCGCCTTTGCGGTGTTGAATATTGTGCCATTTACTATGTCCTGCCATGGTGTTTTCTCCAGTGAATATGAGTGTTAAATTTTACTTTTTATAGATCAACTTTATGCAGTAAAGTTGAGTAATTTTTGTATGGAATTTTTTGCTTTTTTATTAACTGATGGATCAATTAGTATCTCGTTGTTACCGGTATTGAGTGAACTTAAGCAATTATCTAATGTGTTCATTGCCATCCACTCACAATGCGCACAAGACTCACAATGTGCACCTTGGCCAGCAGTTGGCGCTTCGATGAGTATTTTATGAGGCGCTACTTCACGCATTTTATGGAAAATTCCATTATCTGTTGCAACAATAAATGTTTGCTCATCTCGATCTCGTACTGCATTAATAAGGGCTGTTGTTGAACCAACTACATCTGCTAAATCAACCACAGATTGTGGTGATTCAGGGTGCACTAAAACGCAGGCTTGAGGATGGTGTTTTTTTAAATTAGCCAATGCATCCGCTTTGAAGCGCTCATGAACTACACAAGATCCTTGCCAAATTAACATATCAGCACCGGTTTCTTTCTGAACATAATTACCCAAGTGCTTATCTGGCGCCCAAAGAATTTTTTTACCTTGTTCTTTAAGGTGTTCAACTACTTTTAAAGCGCTACCAGAGGTAACCACCCAGTCAGCTCGCGCCTTAACTTCGGCAGAAGTATTGGCATAGACTACGACAGCTCTATCAGGGTGCTGATCACAAAATTTTGAAAATTCTTCAATCGGGCAATCAAGATCTAAAGAGCAAGTTGCAT
>CAYYGB010000084.1:0-5161 GCA_964471285.1 uncultured Candidatus Thioglobus sp. | reverse complement strand
TCTCATGATGAAGTGATTGCTAAAGTTGATCTGGATAAAATTGAAGATTTGGTCAATCGTCGAATTTTAGATAATTCAATGGTTCATACAGATGTTACAGATATCAAAACCGCCAAAAAGAAAGGCGCTATGGCACTATTCGGTGAAAAATATGGCGATACTGTGCGCGTTTTAAGCATGGGTAAAAATGATTTTTCTGTAGAGCTTTGTGGTGGTACGCACGTTAATCTTTTGGGTGATATTGGCTTATTTAGAATTACCTCAGAAGGTGGAATCGCCGCCGGTGTACGTCGTATTGAAGCGTTAACAGGCTATAACGCTTATCAATCTGATAAGCAAATAGAAGATAGTCTTAGTGAGATTGCGCAGATGACTAAAACAAATAATTCAGGTGCAGTTGAAAAAGTTACGCAACTAATAAAGCAACAAAAAGAATTGGAAAAACAAATTGCCACTTTTCAAAAGAAACTAGCCAGCAACCAAGGTGATGACTTACTTAACCAGGCTCAGGAAGTTAATGGAGTCAAACTACTTTCAACAGTTGTAGAAGGGGTGAGCGGTAAAGATTTACGTGATATTGCTGATAAACTCAAAGATAAGTTGGGATCAGTAGTTGTGGTATTGGCCGCAGTAAGCGGTGACAAAATATCTTTAGTTGCCGGTGTTACCAAAGATTTAACTGGTAAATATCAGGCTGGAAAAATCCTTAATCACGTTGCTACTCAAGTGGGTGGAAAAGGGGGTGGCCGTGCTGATATGGCTCAGGGTGGTGGAACCCAGCCAGAAAATCTTACCAAGGCACTTGCCTCAGTTAAAGATTTAATTTAAAAATTTTGCAATAAAAAACCCTCGAAAGAGGGTTTTTTATTTTAAGCAGGTTTTGCTTTATACACAACCTGTTGGCTGAGGCATTCCACCATACTTAGTAATAGGCTTCATAGGGCCAGTTAACCACTCTTTAAAAAGAATCTTTTTATCAATGCCAACTACTTTTGAAAATGTTCTAATTGGCGGCACTGAAGAGTTCTCAGAAAAATAATCTCTTGCAGCAAGAATTTGAGTCACTTGAGAATCTGATAATTCTATTTCGTCCTCTGTTGCCATTTCGTGCATGATTTCTTCAGTCCAAATTGAAGGATCAACTAAGTAGCCGTTTCCTGTTCTGTCTAATGCCATCTTTAATACCTTAGTAATTTAATTGGGTATATTATATAAGATTGACTTGGGTCATTTTTTATAAATACACATTTTATTTATATGTCTATATAGTAAATTTTAAACAATAAAAAACCCTCTTGCGAGGGCTTTATTAATTTAAATAGCCGTTAACGGTTCTATCTAAGATCATCTAACTCTTCTTTAGACTTCATATCTCTTTTGTAGTCTTGAGTAGTAGTAACAGTTTCGTTACCTTTTCTTGCATTTAGAGGGTTAGATGCGTTTAATGCTTCTAAGCTGCTTCCTAATGTTGGTCTATTGCCTTTTGTAGTGCCGTTAGCCATGATATCTCCTAATAAATTAATGTATATGCTGTTTAAATAAACAGGGGTTATTATATCAAACATGCTTAATTTATAACTAGTTTTTTGTTTTATTATTTAATTTGTCTGAATTGTTCCAGCTTAATACAAGGGCTTTAGCATGATGTGCATAGGTATAATTCCCCAGCCATGGACTTGATGCAATTAACCCTACAAACAAATAAAGAGCAGGCAGATTTTGTCAGTGAAATTCTTACAGGGTTGGATAGCGTCTCTACCACCTTTAGTGATACGCAAGATGATGCTATTTTTGAGCCACCTGTTGGTGAAACGCCTTTATGGAAGAATGTAACCATCACAGCTTTATTTGATATAGAAATTGACCAGGCACATATCAGCCAAATGCTTGAGAATATTTGCCATATTAATGAGCTACATTTTGAGTTGCTCAAAGGGCGTGTTTGGGAGGATGAGTGCAAGAAAGACTTTCATGCCATGCAATTTGGAAAAAGAATTTGGGTATGCCCTTCTTGGGAAGGTAATGCCAATTTACCAGATGATGCTATTATCATTGACATGGATCCAGGCTTGGCATTTGGTACAGGAACTCATCAAACAACCGATTTGTGCCTGCAATATTTAGATAATAATGCACCTATTGATTGTTCGGTGATTGATTATGGCTCCGGCACAGGAATTTTAGCCATTGCTGCAATAAAACTAGGCGCTACAAAAGCTATCGCTGTTGATAACGATCCTCAGGCTGTTATTTCGACAATCAGTAATACTGAGGTAAATCATGTCCAAGATAAGGTTTGTGTGTTGCATGCAGATGACGAAGGTAAGCTGGATCAAGTAGATTTACTCATTGCAAATATCTTAGCAAACCCTTTAGTGGATTTATGCGAGCATTTTTCAGGCCTAGTGAAGACAGGTGGTAATGTGGCACTGTCAGGTATTATGGAAAATCAACTGCCAATGATACTTGAGACTTATGGCGTGTATTTTAAAGAATTTCAAGTGGCGCAAAAAGATGAATGGTGCCAAGTAAGCGGACAACGTAAATAAAAAAATTATGACAAATAAAAAACAAATTAAAGCAGTATCACTAATTTCAGGTGGATTAGACTCCCTATTGAGCACTAAGCTACTACTCGACCAAGGTATTCATGTTGAGGGAATTAATTTTTTTACTGGGTTTTGTGTAGAAGGGCATACCCACGCTATCCGTAAGCAAAAAAATGATAAGCCAAAACGTAATAATGCACTTTGGGTGGCGGAGCAATTAGGTATTAAATTGCATATTATTGATGTAATCGAAGAATATCGCGATGTCCTTTTAAATCCAAAGCATGGCTATGGTAAAAACATGAACCCTTGTTTAGATTGTAAAGGTTTTATGGTTAAAAAAGCTAAGCAATGGATGGAAGAAAACGAGTTTGACTTTATTATTACCGGTGAGGTGATGGGCCAACGTCCAATGTCTCAGCGTAAAGACACTATGCCAGTGGTGCAAGCAGAATCGGGTGCAGATGATTTGTTATTACGCCCATTGTGTGCTAAACATTTACCTGAAACTAAGCCAGAAAAAGAAGGATGGGTGGATCGAGAGCAGTTGCTTGATTTTTCTGGGCGTACGCGTAAGCCGCAAATGGCTTTGGCAAAAGCATACGGCTTTGAAGATTATGCAACGCCTGCAGGTGGTTGTTGCTTCTTAACTGACAAGCAATATTCTGATAAATTAGTTGATATGTGGCAATCCCGTGGTAATCGTGATTATCAATTAGATGATTTAATGATGCTTAAAGTGGGTCGCCATATTCGCCCCAATCAACGTTTTAAAATGATTGTTGCCAGGGAAGAAGGTGAAGTGAAATTTCTTGAAGGTTATAGAAATCAATATGCCAATCTTTATTCAACTAGCTGTAAGGGTCCAATTGCATTGATTGATGGTGAACCAAATCAAGAAGATCTTAAAATTGCCGCTCGAATTTTAGCGCGATATTCGCAAGATCGAGAGCAGCCTAGTGTTGATATCGAAGTGAAACTAAATGTTGGTGTTGCTCAACAATTTAGCGTAAAGCCTTTAGGTGTAGATGAAATTCCTAAAGCGTGGTTTGTTTAAAAAGAATTTCTTATTTTTTTGTAAGTGAATTTGTGAATGATTTATTGAAATTTTAGCCACCACCGACTGCTTTAATAATCTCAATCTTATCGTTTTCTCTTAGTGCAAACTCAGCGTGCCTAGATTTAGGAATAATAGCTTCATTAATTTCCAGAGCAATGCGCTGATCTTGATACTTTAGTTGACTGATTAAATGCTCAGCTGTGGCTGAGTTTTTTATTTCTAGCTCTTTACCGTTGACCACTACAATCATTTATTCATTGTCCCGATAGCGCAAGAAACAAATGATTTAGCTTTTGCCTTGGCTGAGTCAAAGCCATGCACTGAGTCAGTCTCTGGATAGCCTAAATCTAACAACACTTCAATTAGTTCATTTTTTTTAGAATCATCTAAGTCAATATTGATAATGCCTTGTTCAATATTTACATTGATTTTATCTGTGTCAAAAACTTCGGTTAATTTTTTGGTAATTGAGCCAGCACAGCCGCCACATTTAATATTATCTACTGTAATTTCCATGGTAATTTCTCATCGTGATTTTTGATTAATTATACACCTTAGATTTGTATATTTGCTCTTCAGAGGGGTAATACAATATGGTAAAATTTGCGAAGTTTTTCATTCAGGAGTATCCGGTGTCACAAGTTGCCTTATTAGCATTAGAAGATGGTCAGATTTTTTACGGAAAATCTATAGGCAGTACAGGTGAAACACTGGGCGAGGTGGTGTTCAATACCTCGATGACTGGCTATCAAGAAATTCTTACTGACCCATCTTATACTCAACAAATTGTTGCACTGACTTATCCTCATATTGGCAATACAGGTACAAACATTGTTGACGAAGAATCTTCAAAAGTTTATGCAGCTGGATTGGTTATTCGAGATCTGCCGTTATTGCACAGTAATTGGCGAAATACAATGCCATTAGATGAGTATCTACGAGTCAATAATATCGTCGCTATTAGTGATATTGATACACGCGCACTAACTCGTCACTTACGTTCAATGGGCTCTCTGAAGGGTTGCATTGTTGCAGGTGAAAACATTGATGAAGCTGCAGCTATTAAAAAAGCACAAGCTTTTTCAGGATTAAAAAATACTGACTTGGCTAAAGTGGTTTCTACTACTAAAACTTATACATTCAATAAGGGTTCTTATTTTTTAGAAACCGGCGAATTTGCCGATTTGGATGCTAAATTTAAAGTGGTTGTTTATGACTATGGTGTTAAGACAAATATTTTAAGAATGCTAGTTGATCGAGGCTGTGACTTAACAGTAGTAAATGCACAAACACCAGTGTCTGATGTTTTGGCCATGAGCCCGGATGGCGTATTCTTATCAAATGGACCGGGCGATCCAGAGCCATGTGATTACGCTATTGCCAATATTAAAATGTTATTAGAAAAAAATATACCAATTTTTGGTATTTGTCTAGGCCACCAATTACTGGCATTAGCCAGTGGTGCTAAAACACAGAAAATGAAATTCGGCCATCATGGTGCTAATCATCCTGTTCAAGATTTAGATTCTAAGCAAGTTATGATTACCTCTCA
>CAYYGB010000083.1:0-5176 GCA_964471285.1 uncultured Candidatus Thioglobus sp. | reverse complement strand
AATATCTACGTATTCAGTAACTTCCAAGCCAAACCCTTTAAGACCATGAAGTTTTACAGGTGAACCTAGAATTCTCATTTTTTTAACACCTAAATCAGATAATATTTGCGCACCAACACCATAAGTTTTAACATCATTCCAAACGCGAGAGCTGTGATCCATACTTTGCAAAATAGACTGATCACTTTGCTTTCTAAGTAATAAAAACACACCACTTTGTGATTTAGAGATATGCTTAAGTGCATCATCTACACTAAAGCCACTCATACTCTCTTGCAAGACATCTCTAAAGGTGTCCTCCATATGAACGCGGACACAAGTATCTTTACCGTCAACAATCTCACCTTTGACCAAAGCTAAATGAGTTTCATTGTAAATACTATCTAAAAATGAAACGAGTCTAAAAGTACCGTGCTCAGTTTCAAACTCACGCTCATTAATACGTTCAATCGTTTTTTCATTTTCAATGCGGTAAGAAATTAAATCTTCGATCGTACCCCATTTAATATTATGTTTTTCAGCAAAAATCTCTAAATCATCACGTCGCGCCATAGAGCCGTCTTCGTTAAGGATTTCAACAATCACAGAGGCGGGCTCAAACCCAGATAAGCGCGCTAAGTCACAGCCTGCTTCAGTATGACCAGCACGAATTAGTACGCCGCCTGGTTGAGCCATCAATGGAAAAATATGACCTGGTTGAACAATATCAGCTGCAGTCGCATTTGGTGCAACCGCGTCTAAGACAGTTTTCGCTCTATCTGCTGCTGAGATACCTGTTGTTACACCTTCTACTGCTTCTATTGAAACAGTAAAGTTGGTGCCATTAGCATCGTTGTTCTGCGCTACCATTAATGGTAAATTAAGCTGTTTACAGCGTTCTTGGGTTAGGGTTAAGCAAATTAAACCACGGCCATGAGTAGCCATAAAATTAATATCTTCTTTGGTACAGGTCGCTGCTGGGATGATTAAATCACCTTCATTTTCACGATCTTCGTCATCCATAAGGATGATCATTTTGCCTTGCTTGTAATCTTCTAAAATTTCTTCGATCGTTGCTTTTATCATGATTATTTATTGTTTAATAATTGCTCTAAATGGCGCGCAATAATATCAACCTCTAGGTTGACTTTATCACCTGTTTTTAATTCACCCAAAGTCGTTACATTTAGTGTGTGTGGAACAATATTCAAATCAAAAATATTGCCTACAATACTATTGACTGTCAAACTAACACCATTAATGCATACAGAGCCTTTTCTAGCGATGTATTTTACCAAATTATCTGGCGCGTTAATCTTAAAACGTGTTGACTCGCCTTCATTAAATTTCTCACTGACATGTGCAGTTCCATCAACATGTCCGCTAACTAAATGCCCATCAATACCTTGATTGAGTCTAAGTGCTTTTTCAAGGTTAACGTGATCACCCTGCTCCAACTCAGAGAAAATAGAGCAATCTAGCGTCTCTTGAGATACATCTGCTTTAAAAAAATCAGAGCCCACTTCAACGGCCGTTAAGCACACACCATTGACCGCAACGCTGTCGCCGATAGCAATACTGGAAAAATCAAAATTTGTTGCAGTAAAACTAAATACGGCGCCCTTATCATAGGCTACTTTAGTTTTAATACTGCCAAGTGCTTGAATGATGCCGGTAAACATAAGTAAAGTGAACGATATTAAAGGTTGCTAATTTTACGCTAGTTGTTAGATATGGATCTCTTGATAAAAAAATTTATCACCGGATTTTTGACTCTCTAGGCCTTGTTCTCAAAGCAATAGCAAAAACTAGCGCCCAATAAAACAATAACCCATGCTAAATAGATCCAAACCATAAGTAGCACTAATGCAGAAAGTGCGCCGTAGATGAGTTCATAAATTGGAAAATATTGTATGTAGATAAACATAGCATACTTAATAAGCTCCAACAATAAAGCTGCAATAACCCCTGCTTTGAGCGCATTAATATATCTAATTTTCTCTAAAGGAACGGCATAATACAAAATTGAAAAACCCACACTAGATAAGATTAGCGGCGTAAATACGGGTGCGTAGTTAATCATGGGTAGTTGATTGAAAATATCTGATGCAACCACATAAGAGCTTAAAAATATTGACGCGGCTAAAAATATTGGCCCCAAAAACAAGACGAATAAATAAGAGATAAGCCCTTTCATCCAATGACGATGATGCACATCATGCCAAATAAGGTTGATACGTTTATCCACCTCGAATAGTAAAAGCATTACTGCAAAAATTAGAAACCCAGAACTAACGCCCTTTAAAGATTGCGCTTGATTGATAAATTGTTGAATATACTCTTTAGCCACACCATAGTTTTGAGGCAAAAGCTGAGTAAACAAAAATTGCTCTAGGTATTGCTGTAGATCGTAAAAATACGGAGAAAATGAAAAAACACTCAGGCCTAATGCCAACCCTGGAACAAGGGCAAACAAGCTACTAAACGACAGTATTGAGGCAGAATCAAAGCTTTCGCGCTTTACAAATCTTCTTAATACTGCTGTGATCATAGGCTTATTTTTGTGACTTTAGGTAATCCTCATAGTTACCAGAATAGTAATGCACGCCATCTTCTTTAAGCTCTACTACCTTAGTAGATAATGAAGACACAAACTCTCTATCGTGGCTGACAAAGATAAGTGTACCCTCATAATTAACCAAAGCAAGGTTAAGTGCCTCGATTGACTCTATGTCAAGGTGGTTAGTTGGCTCATCCATCACTAAAACATTTGGCTGCTGCAGCATTAATTTACCGAAGAGCATTCTGCCCCTCTCACCACCTGAAAGTGATTTAACACTCTTAATGATGTCATCTTTACCAAATAGCATTTTTCCAAGCACGGCGCGCATATCTTGCATATCTTGCTTAGGCTGTTTGAATTGTGCCATCCAATCTAGCACACTCATGTCTTCTTCAAAATCAGCACTATTGTCCTGCGCATAATAGCCAATATTGATATTATCACTCCACTTAATCTTACCTTTGTCAGCTTTAATTTCACCAACTAGAGTGCGTAATAATGTAGTTTTACCGACACCATTTTGACCAATAACAGCTACACGCTCTCCCACTTCAAATAAAAACTCAATATCTTTAAGAACATGAAGATCATCGAAACTCTTGTTCAGCCCTTCAACTTCTAGGACATTTCTATGAAGTTTATTTTCTTGATCAAAATAAATATAAGGACTAACTCTAGAAGAAGGCTTAATATCATCAAGCTCAATCTTTTCAAGTTGTTTCTGACGTGATGTGGCTTGCTTAGCTTTAGAGGCGTTTGATGAGAAACGAGACACAAAGTGCTTTAATTCTTTAATCTTAGCTTCTTTTTTAGAATTATCAGACTGCATTTTTTCCTGAATAGCAGTTGATGCAATCATGAACTGGTCGTAGTTTCCTGGAAAAGTATTTAGTGCGCCATAATCCAAATCAGACATATGAGTACAGACGCCATTTAAAAAATGCCTATCATGAGAAATAATTACCATTGTCGCTTTACGCTCGTTTAGAACATCTACCAACCAGCTAATTGAATTGATATCCAAGTTGTTTGTTGGCTCATCTAGTAACAAAATTTCAGGATTCGAGAACAAGGCTTGGGCTAACAAGATACGCATTTTCCAACCAGGTGCAATTTCACTCATCAGGCCATAATGCTGCTCTTCAGGGATATCTAAACCCAATAAAAGCTCACTAGCAGATGATTCAGCCATATAGCCGTCCATCTCAGCAAATTCCATTTCTAAGTCAGCTACCTTAATACCATCCTTTTCACTCATTTCTGGCAAGGCATAAATACGATCTCTTTCTTTTTTAACTTCCCAAAGCTTTTCATGGCCCATGATAACTGTATCAACCACACGAAAATCTTCGTAAGCAAATTGATCCTGACGCAAAATACCAAGTCTTTCACCTTCGCTGATACTTACCGTACCGTTGCTAGGCTTCAACTCACCGGTTAGAATTTTCATGAAAGTTGATTTTCCACAACCATTTGCGCCAATCAAGCCGTAGCGATTGCCGCCTTGGAATTTGACAGAAATATTTTCAAAAAGTGGTTTTTCACCAAATTGCATGGTGATGTTGGCAGTAGAAATCATAGGTATAGGACTATTTTTTGAAAAGAAACTATTATCCCATAATCAAAATAAAAAACTAAGATAAATATAGGATTGATTAGAGTCATTAAGACGCCTTTCGAGGGTTAAAATAACTATGAATTTACCACCTGTATTCACTAAATGTTTGAAAAAACTGGACAATTACCTGATAAACATTTAGCCATTGCTATTCTCGCACTATTGACCTTTGGTTGGATAATGTCATTTTCTGCCTCATTGGGGCATTTTGATAGCTACAGCTACTTTTTCAAGCAAAGCATCTATATTTCAATCGGTTTAATACTGGCTTTTACTTGCTTAAAAATTCCCCTATATTTTTACAAAAAGCATGCTAAATGGTTCTTTATTTTTACCCTAGCTTGCTTAGCATTGGTTTTCCTGCCAGAGCCTATCGGTAGAACTGTTAACGGCTCAACACGCTGGATTAATTTTATATTTTTTAAATTTCAACCTTCTGAAATGATGAAAATAGCCATGATCTTATACATGGCTGATTTTCTTGTTAGACAAGAAAAAGATGTTAAAAAGCCTTGGATGGGTTTAATTAAAACTCTTATTATTATCTTTTCAGCTGATGTGTTAATTTTATTAGAAATGGACCTGGGTGCTGCTATTATCATCTCCTTAACAGCACTTGTTATGCTATTTGCAGCAGGTGTTTATCTGGCACAACTAACCTTTGTTAGTAGTAGCTTGTTTAGTATAGTTGGCATTTGGCTCTATGTTGATGGCTTAAATGGTGGTGTTCGCTGGCAAAGACTTACGCAGTTCTGGCAAACTGACTTATGGGTTAATAATAGTGAAAAAGTTTACCAAACTAAACAAGCCTTAATTGGTATAGCCAGAGGCGATTGGACTGGCGTTGGACTGGGTAACGGTATTCAAAAATACACCAAACTCCCTGAGCCACATACCGATATGATTTTTTCTATTATTGGTGAAGAAACTGGCATTATCGGCATGCTATTTGTTATCTTTACCTTTGGCTTTATTATGCTTAAAGGTTTTAAAATTGCCAAAGGCGCACTCAAGCA